>CAZLOF010000069.1:6814-12149 GCA_964560745.1 uncultured Thermoflexus sp. | reverse complement strand
CAGTACACCAAACCCTATAAAGACAGGCAAAAACCAAGTACGTTGCAGGGCAACAGTATCTTTGACTGCCGCAACACCACGCTGCATATCATCAAAACTAAAGCTGCGACCTGATGCGTAGTAAATAACCAATAAGCCTAAAATTGATGCTAACGAACCTAGAAACAAATAAATCGTCAATTTCATTGCTGCATATTCACGCGGGCCACTCCCCCAACCAGCCACAAGTACATAAACTGGGAAAAGCACCAATTCGTAAAAAATAAGAAACAAGAATAAATCAAGCGACATAAAGGCCCCAAACACACCAGCCGCTAACATAAGCAAAAACGCAAAAAACTCACGTGCACGATCCGCCAAATTCCATGTGACTAATACTGCACAAAATAAAACGATGCCGTTTAGTAATAATAGTGGGGCGCTAAAGCCATCTACCGCTACATAATAACTAACACCCAACGAAGGAATCCACGATGCCTTTTCAGCAAATTGGAACCCGCCTTGAGTACGGTTATACGCGAACACAACCAGTAACGACAAAAACATCGACACCATTGCTGAAGCCGCAGCGACCGTTTTGATTGCATCGTTACGATCTTTAGGAATAAAAAGGATAATCACGGCACCAATAACTGGCGCAAGCATGATAAGGCTAAGAATTGGAAAAATCATGTTATGTTGATTCGTTTGCTAACTAGTAGATTGGTCAAAATTTTGAACCAATCCACCGATTAACCAAACAGCTTAGATACCCCTAAATTAATCAAGTTCATTACTAATGCTGGTGCAATGCCTAAAACGAGCATTGCAAGCATCAAAGGTGCTACCGCAATTACTTCAGTCCAATTCATATCGCTTAATGGGTGATGTGCCCATTCATGCCCAAGGGGGCCATGAAGAACTTTTTGCAAAGCCTTTAAAATATAAATGCCTGTTACAAGTAAACCAATCAGCGACAGCACAGTTAATCCTGTAAACGCAGCCCAACCAGAACGAATTAATAAAAATTCGCTCGCAAATCCAGCCAGACCCGGTAACCCAAGCGAACCCATCGCACAGAAAATTAACACGGCTCCATAACGAGGCATTATGTTCCATAAACCACCGAGTTTCGTTAAATCACGTGTATGAGCGCGTTCATAAACAATCCCTACCATCGCAAACATTGCTGCAGATGAAAGCCCATGGGTAATCATCTGAAACATAGCACCACTTGCCCCAAGCACAGGGGTTAAGGTATCTTTTACTGCATGGGGATCAGCACCTGCAAACACAGCAATATCGTGCAATTTTGACGTAGCATGTGGGTCAACTGCAGTTGCAAATGCGCTTGCAGTCACGGCAATCCCAAGGGCCACCCAACCCATATGATTCACAGATGAATAGGCAACTAATTTCTTAAAGTCATTTTGTCCCCAAGCGGCAAAAGCACCCAACACAATACTTAGCATGGCTAAAATTGCTAAAATAGAAGCATACTGCCCAGCAGTTTCAGGAAAAAGTGGGATGACTAATCGCAAGAAACCATAACCACCTAACTTAAGTAAGATACCCGCAAGCATCATTGAGCCACCTGTAGGTGCCTCAGTGTGTGCATCTGGCAGCCAAGTATGTAAAGGCCATACAGGAACTTTAAGCGCAAAAGCCAAAGTAAACGTCCAAAACGCAATCCCTTTCCATACAGATGGGTCTGCAAACAAAATATTTACTTGATTATTGCCTGTAAATGGCCGACCTGCCGTCGACAACAAATACGTAAGATCAAAACTTTTTGAAGCCAAGCCCAATACTTGAATTGCTAACAACATGCCTAAACTTGCTGCAATCGTATAAAGCATAAATTTAAAGGAAGCATATTTTCGATTTGCCCCACCCCACACGCTAATTAGGAAATACATGGGGACTAGGCTCAACTCGTAGAACATGAAGAAAACAATCAAATCGAGTGAAACAAATACACCAAGCGTTGCTGTTTCAAGCAAAAAGAACAATGCAAAAAAAGCTCTTACACTCTTATCAACTGTAAACGACATGAGCATAGCCAAAGGCGTAAGAAAACAAGTAAGGACCACCAAAGGCAAACTAATACCATCGACGCCAACCTGATATACAGAGTTAATTTGTGGAAACCAAACTGCTTTTTCAACAAATTGAAATCCGCTCTGTTTCATGTCATAACTAGCCCAAGCAATGATTGAGAGCGCTAGCGGCAACAAACTAAACAGCACAGATCCCCAGCGAATTGTATTCTTAGAACGCTCTGGAGTAAGAAGGACCAGCACCATGCCAATAAGTGGCAGAAAGGTGAGGATGGAAAGAATGTTAGGAATCATTGCTTACTTTACAAGAAGTTGAATATCACATAGATAGACAAGCTCTTGATTTTATTGAAATACCAAGAAGAACACCATCATAACGACTGCTGCAATTAACGCCGAAAGCAGGTAATTTTGAACCTGACCCGTTTGCAATTCTCGCCCTTCGCGTCCAACACGGCGGAAAACATTACCAATCAAGTTAGATATGCCAGTAACAATATTTTTATCAAACCATCGAAATACTTCAGCAATGTCACTCAAAATGGCATAAGCAGCATGCAAGAAGACATCAATAAACCCTTTATCAACGTTATTCGAATAATGATCTGCAAATCGTTGCAAACGATTAATAATTAACTTACGATACAACTCATCAAAATACAACCGATTATTAAGCGCTGTGAATATTGCACCAAGGTTCTCTACAGGATCTGTCTCACCAGCTTTCAAAGGCTTCAAACCATAAAACCATAATCCAAGTAACCCACCCAACAAAAAGATACAAACAGAAAATACAACAGGAACTGAGTTGAACGGGAGGGTCGCCTCAGCAACAGGTAACATTCCCCCAATAAAATGCCCGAGCCAATGGTCAATACCAAAACCGCTAGCAATTGCGCCAAACTTAATATAGGCAAATTCAAAATCCTCTGGGATATTCATATACCCAACCGTCAACGCAAAGAAAGCTAACACGATTAAGGGGAAAGTCATCGCAGCAGGATTTTCTGTAGCATGAGCAGCCGCCTCACTCCGTGGCTCACCTGCAAAGGTCATGAATATTTGACGTGCAGTGTAAAACGCAGTTAATACGGCGGCAACACATAACGTCCAAAACACAACTGTCGAAAGGGGGCTACCATGCGTCATTCCGTGATAAGCATGCCCTAAAATTTCGTCTTTGCTCCAGAAACCAGCTGTAATAAACGGCGCGCCCATTAAGGCTAAGCCGCCGATTGTGAAAGTAATAAAAGTAATAGGCATTCGGCTCCACAATCCGCCCATATTACGCATATCTTGTGGATCAAATTCAGTATGACCATGATTATCGGCAGCGTGATCATCATGTCCATGACCAACATCATGTGAATCATGCAAGGAGGCATGATCATCATGCCCGTGAGCATGTAAATGGTGATGACCATGTTCGACCCCATGAATCACTGAGCCAGATCCCAAGAATAAAAGAGCCTTAAAGAAGGCATGTGTAAGCAGGTGAAATGCAGCAGCCACATAACCGCCAATCCCAATCGCGGCGACCATAAAGCCCAACTGGCTAATCGTTGAATATGCCAATACGCGCTTAATATCATACTGTCCTACCGCAATCAATGCGCCAAGTAGTGCAGTGATTGCGCCAATCCACCCAATAATTGTAAAAGCCGTTGTATCACCCACATGAGCAGCACTCTCATACAATGGGAAGAAACGCAAAGCCATAAAAATACCTGCGCTAACCATTGTGGCGGCATGAATCATGGCTGAAACTGGTGTTGGGCCTTCCATTGCATCAGGTAACCATACATGCAAGGGGAATTGCGCACTTTTACCAACTGTGCCACCAAAAATAAACAGGCCAATTAATGCAGCCGCTGTCATCCCCGGAATAATGGCTGGTGTTACTGCTAAATGATGCAACACTTCTTCATTCCGCATGGTGTCGTAAAAATTCAACGTTCCTGTTTGGCTATAGAGATACACCATCCCCATAATCAAAAACATATCACCAACACGAGTAGTCATGAACGCTTTAACAGCAGCCTTATAAGCAGATGGTTTAAAGTAAAAGAAACCAATGAGTGAATAGGAACAGAAACCCATCAATTCCCAAAAAATGAATAGAGAAAGCAAGTTATCTGATACAACCAGTCCCATCATTGAACCCGCAAATAGGCTTAGATAAGCCATAAAGCGCGTATAACGAGGGTCGTTCCCCATGTACGAAGTGCTGTAAATAAAGATCAATGTAGCCGCTAGCGGCACCATGAACAGGAAAAGGGCACTTAAGGGGTCAACCGCAACGCCGACATTAAAAGTAGTATCGCCTGTGGGTAACCACGCAAATTGGCTACGCAACGGAGCTTCACCTAGTTTATGGTCGCCTGCTACATTAAAAAAAACAATAAATGAGAATAGAGTCGTAAGCAGCATGCCACCAACGGCTATCAGCGTGGTCAGGCTACGGCGCTTATTCGTAAACAACGCAATCAACATAAATGCGATGATTGGTGGAAATGGCGCTAGCCAAGTGAGGGTTAGTAAAAACTCTTTCGACATTGGAACAGTCGTGATTTGATAATTAGTAATTCAGAATTCGTAATTCGTAACTACTAATCAACAATTCTATAGCTTCATTAAATCTAGTTTTTCTGGGTCAATGCTATTCATATTACGGTAAACCGAAATAATAAGCGCCAAACCAACAGCAGCCTCAGCAGCCGCCACGATAAATACGAATGCGGCAAAAGCTAACCCTGCTGGACTCTCAGGTGTAAGATAACGCCAAAATGCCAATAAATTAATATTCACAGCATTCAACATAAGTTCTACACCCATCAAAACTGCAATTGCATTTGTTCGAGCTAATGCGCCATATAGGCCGATGCAAAACATTGCAGCCGCGACGATCAAGTACCAATAAAGAGGAATTCCGTTCAGCATAATATGACTTTAACAGTCGAGTGACTTTAAAAATCACCCAATCGTTTAATTTCAATGATGAGAATCATGTGCGACTACAACATCTGGGATCTTTATCCCAACCGATTGTCTTGCGGCTTCCGCTGCTTCTTCGGCAGCCATGCGTGCCCGCTCAGCTAAAATCTCACGTGGTTTTCGTTCACGTGCAACCCAAATTGCGCCGATCATACCAATCAACAATAAAACACCTGATAACAATAAAGCAATTCCATATTGATTAAGGTCAGCCAAAGCACGACCAAAATCTAAAATTGACGAATCTGGCACAGATCGAAGCACACCGGGTTTATCAGGAACCTCAGCAAATTGCCAATCTA
>CAZLOF010000069.1:0-6804 GCA_964560745.1 uncultured Thermoflexus sp. | reverse complement strand
AAATAAAACTACCGCGATAAATAAAGCAGCCTGCCATTGTGAATTTCTTGGAACCATGCCGCGAACTGTGCGAGTTAACATGGTAGCAAAAATAAACAAAATTGAAATAGCACCAATGTAAACTAAAAACTGCGCTGCCGCAAAAAAACCAGCTTCTAACAACACATAAAAACCCGACACAGCAAAAAATGAAGCGATCAAATAAAGGGCTGCATGAAACAAATTGCGTGTTGTAACCACTAAAAACGCGGCCCCCAACCCGACAATTGTCAAGAGGATAAAAACGATCTGAGCTACTGTCATGTTTATTGATTAGATGATTTGGTTGATCCAGTAATTGATATCTATTAATCGATCAACCCATCATCGCTTTAATGTACTGATGCCGCAATTTGTTGATTTGTCTCACGGCGTTGAAGCAATATCGCTGCCTCTGCCATTCGATCTTTACGTACTCGTCGAGTCACAATTGCCAAAGCAATGATTAACAACGCAAAGCTTGATGCCCCCATAATTAATGCCTGCGCCAGTGGTTGAATCAAAATCCCACCATTGGCTTTAAACAAAGCTGGGTCAGACACAAAAACCTTGCCAAGAATCATGACCAAAATCAAATTTACAACCGAAAGTGGCACAAAAAACTTCCAGTTCATATTAAGCAATTGGTCAATACGCACGCGAGGCAATGTACCGCGCAACCACATTAATACCAAGAATACGCCAAAGGCCTTCAATACTAACCAAAGATAAGGGGGCAAAATGGGGCCAGCATAACCACCAAGAAATAATACTGAGAACATAACTGCCACGCCTAGTGCATTCATATACTCGCCCATCATGATCAAGCCAAATTTCATACCACTGTATTCAACGTGAAAACCTGCAACAATTTCAGATTCGGCTTCAAGCAAGTCGAATGGGGAACGACCAGTTTCAGCAATACCGCTAATAAGAAAAGCCAGGCCGCTTAATGGCAAAATGACGATAAAGGGCAAACCCCAGCTTCCATTCCATCCAGCTTGACGTTCAATAATGTCAACAAGGCTCATCGAGCCAGTCAGCATAATCACAGGCAGCATATTGAGCAACATTGGCACTTCATAACCGACCAATTGCGCTACAGTGCGGAAAGCACCCAACAAAGAATATTTGTTATTGCTACCCCAGCCGGCCATCAAAATAGCAATCGTGCTAGCAGAACCGATTGCGATGATATAAAACGCGCCAATATTAAGATTTGTGCCAACAACACCGGGGGCAAAAGGCACAACAGTAAAAGTGAGCGTAGCAAATACCGCAACAATGATTGGTGCCAAGTGATACACCCAGAAATCGGCTTCAGCAGGCGTTGTGTCTTCTTTGGTAAAAAGCTTAACAGCATCAGCGATAGGCTGCAAAATACCATATGGCCCAGCCTGATTAGGCCCAACGCGGTCTTGAATACGCGCTACAATTTTGCGTTCAGCATAAGTTAATCCAGCAAAGCCGCCTGATGCAACTGCAAAAACAGCGATAGCGGCAATAACCATGATCAAAATATCAGCGGCAAGCCCTTGCCCTAATGCGCCATAAATCCCAGCGGCAATCCCATCGCCAAGATTCTTAACGAGGTTGTTGATAATGTCCATAATTTCTAGGCTAAAAAATCCTTAAAAAATCAAGCGATCTTCTAAGGGTCTTAAAGATCTATTCCCAGTTAAGGGCCCCTTTCTTAATAGCATAACCCAAAGATGCAAGCAATGTCAACACGAATAATGACACGACAATCACGCCCCACAAATTAACACTGTTATAGGCTACAGCAAATGGAAATAACAACACCCCACCAACATCAAACAACACAAAAATAAGGGCAAAGAGATAATATTGTGCGCGAAATTGAACCCATGTATCACCTACAGTTTCCATACCACACTCGTAAGTTTCACGTTTGGATTTGTTAGGGGTTTGAGGCGCAATAAGGTAGTTGAGAATAGGCACAACACCAATTAACGCACATGCGACAACCAAGGTAACACCGATAAATGCATAATCTGTTCTCATAGCTTTGAGCGGCGAAATTATAAACGCTAATCTGTCATTAACCTTACGCGATATGTCATCGGGGTTCTATGACAAGTGTCAGGAGCGTTGGCACCCCTTGGAAATAACGCAAAATTAATATTTTGCCGATAAAAGTGTTTCATTTTTGGGTGCAAAAATTATTTAAAACACAATTTGGTCTAATGAGCGCACTAAAATTGGCTTGGGCACAACACGCAATACGGAACGTAAATCCTTAAATCCACTCGCGGTCATTTGTAACACAACCTCGTCATCGGGTCGGATGGCCCTTAATTGTCGCGCCTTTAGCAAACCAACATAAGCAGCAGCACATGAAGGCTCGCAAAATACAGATGTTTCGCGTGCCATCGTTGCAACCGCCTCAAGCATTTCTTCATCGGTAGCTTCGACAAAAATACCACCTGTATCGCGGATTGCCCGCAAAGCCGCAACCCCATCTTCAGGCACATCAACACTAATGCCACTAGCAATTGTTGTCGAAGGGATTTCATGACACGCCTCACCCCCTGATTGCCAAGCACGATAAAGGGATGGGGCCAAATGAGCCGTTACCCCAATAAATTTTGGAATTTTCTCGATCCAGCCCAATGCGAACAAATCACAAAAACCCTTGTAAATACCACTAACAATATTGCCGTCACCAACGGGAACAACAATAACGTCAGGCGCACGAAATGGCTCTTTATAGCCTTTACCTAATTGTTCCGCAATTTCAAATCCGGCTGTTTTTTTACCTTCGCGAGTATAAGGATTGCGGCCCGTATTGCGATTGTGCCAACCAAATTGAACCGCAGCTTGTTCGGCTAAATGCACCGCCTGGGTATAACTCCCTTGCACTGAGTAAACCTTAGCTCCATGAATAAGTGTCTGGGCTAATTTACCCTCTGGGGTGCCTTCCGGACAAAAAATCACAGCTTTCACAGCCGTGCCACTACACATTGTTGCAAGTGCTGAGGCTGCGTTGCCAGTACTAGCACAACAAATGGTTTCTATGTTCTTAGTCAATGCATAAGCTACCACCATCGCGCTCGCACGATCTTTGAATGAAGCACTCGGTAAGCGCGTATCATCTTTCAACCAAATTTTGCGCGTTGTTGTCCGAGTTTCAAGGTTACGCGCTCTGTAAAGTGGTGACCAACCAATCGTCGAAAGCGGGGTCGGCACTTGCATAACAAAATCAGGTGGAATTAACGGCAACAAAGGTGCATAATGCCAAATTGATCGCTTCTTATCCGACACAGTCTGTTGTGGGTCAACCTCACGTTTGATTGCTTCATAAGCATAAGTGGCATCTAAATTGCTGCCACATTTAGGGCAGTTATAAATATCCCTGATGTCAAAATGGCTATTACAGCCTAAACAACGAAAACCGGTATGAAAATGCTTCATATTACTCATTTTAACGCCTCTTATTCATATAAAACTAATATAAATTTAATCCATTCTGAAACACATTGTTCTGCGTCTTACCCTAAAAGATGTAATGTCGAAATCATGATATGACCTTTGATATCGCGGGCAAGCCCGCGATATCAAAGGTCATATCATGATTTCGACAAAAATTTATTTTGCTAGTTTGATTGGGATATAACTATGGCTTTTAAAACAGACGGGGTATCGTATGTTATTCACATTAAGCTGAGTCTTATTGACATAACAATGCAATTATAGGTATTTTACGTGCTTCTTACAATATTCCAAGCCGCGTCAAGCATTGAAATGTTAATATTTTGTCTAAAGTTTTTAAACTAAGTGTATTGACTCAACACTGAGGGCAACAAAATACTTTTCTTGTTCTTGTCGATAAATTCTCTTGAATTATTGTGTTGAGAAAATAAGTCTATCTTATGAACAGGTCGGAATTTTCTCGATTAGGTATCGTCATAACCATGTTATGGCTTGCAGTATTTCCCCAACCCTTACACAAAACACACGCAGATGTAACTTTACCCAATGGATTCGTCGTCGAACAACTCGCCAGTGGCTTATCAAATGTAACAGCCATGTCAATAGCCAGTGATGGACGCATCTTTATTGCTTATCAGGCCGGTCAGATTGTCTTAATTTACCCCGGTGAAGGCCCCATTCATATTGGCTCAGTGAATGCCTCGCCTAACTGGGAACGTGGGTTAGATGGATTAGTGCTTGACCCAAATTTTAAGACCAATGGCTATATGTATGTTTCATATACAACCACAACCCCCTATCTGCATCAGCGTATTTCGCGGTTGACAATTATTGGCGACTTTGTGGTGCAAGGGAGCGAACAAGTTATTTATGAACTTGATGAAACTGCGCAAAATTATCATTTGGGCGGCGGCATGGCTTTTGGCGGCGATGGCAAGTTGTATATTGGGGCAGGTGATGCAAATGGTGGCAATCCCCAATCTTTACAGAACACCTCCGGCAAAGTATTGCGCATCAATTCAGATGGCAGTATTCCAACGGATAACCCATTCTATAACCGAACAAGCGATAAATATCGCGCAATCTATGCTTATGGCTTCAGAAACCCATTCACCATTGCAGCGCAGCCCAGCACAAACCGTATTTATGTAAATGATGTTGGGAATAACACTTGGGAAGAAATCAACGAAATTGTGCCCGGCGGCAACTATGGTTGGCCGACCGAAGAGGGTATGTCTGATAAAGGGCAATTTATAAACGCCCTGCATACTTATACCCATGGCACGACCAATTCAACAGGTTGCGCTGTTATTGGCGGCACATTTTACAATCCAGAGCGCCAAAATTTCCCGTCAACTTATCTTGGCAAATATTTCTTTGCCGATTTTTGCCAAGGTTGGATTCGCATAATCAACCCTGACACGGCAAAATCATCTCCCTATAGTGCAGATACATTTGCCACCGGCTTCTTTGGGATGGCTGTAACCAGCTTGTTAACAGGCCCAGACGGCGCACTTTACATGTTAACGCGTGGCGGAACACGCGCCGAGGAAGGGTTTAGTAACCTCGATAAAGGCATCTTATTTCGTATTCGTTACACCAATTACAACGGCCCCAGCATTGTTTCACACCCCAGCAGCAAAAATATATCTGGCGGCAGCACGGCAACTTTTCAAGTCGATGTTTCTGGCAACCCCCCTTTTACCTATCAGTGGCAACGAAATGGTGTAGATATTCATGGCGCAAATTCAAACATCTATACAACACCCTATGTCAATATTGAAGAAAATGGGGCACGTTATCGCGTCATTGTAAGCAATGATTTCGCCACTGTCACCAGCGAAGAAGCGGTGCTTACTGTCATAGCCAATCAACCGCCTGAATCCTATATTTATTTACCACTGCCCAACCAATTTGTAAAGCCGGGCGATGTTATTCAATTTAGCGGGCACGGTGTCGATCCCGAATCAGGCGAACTTTCTGCCGATAATTTAATTTGGTCAGTCCGCATGATTCATGCCGATCATACTCACCCAGTTATGCTACCCGTGCGTGGGTTAAAAGAAGGGACATTTACAATCCCAACCGATTCACATTTGCCAGAAGATATTTTTTATCGGGTTTATCTGACCAGCAGCGATGGTGCATTTAGCAATATTGCAACCCGTGATATCTACCCATTGATATTAGCCGAAACACCGCCCGCAACTGACCCAACACAAACCCCGACCCCAACCGCCAATGAAGTCGATGGCGATGCAACTATTACGCCAACACCCGATCTATCACCTGCCCCAACCGCAACCCCAACAGCCACGCTAACGCCAACCCCAACCCCACAACCTATACAATCTACAGATATCTACTTGCCCTTTTTACGAATGAGAAAATAAATCTATGGCTTCTTTACGTACAACTCAATTTAGCAATGGTTTTCGTGCCTTTCGTGTCCGCAGCTATCGATTATTTTGGATCGGTCAATTGATTTCATTTTGCGGCACATGGATGCAAACAACCGCGCAAGCATGGGTTGTATATGACATTACAAAGTCACCATTTTCGCTGGGTTTGGTTAGCACGCTACAGTTTTTACCCATTATGTTACTAACCCTATTTGGCGGTGTAATTGCCGATCGGGTTCCCAAACGCAAAGTCATTATCATCACCCAAACCTTAGCGCTTATTCAAGCCGCAATTTTTGGGTTATTGGTGGCAACGGGTTGGGTGCAAATTTGGCATGTGTATATCCTAGCCGCCATCCAAGGCATGATCAATGCCATCGATAACCCAGTCCGCCAATCATTTGCCGCCGAATTGGTCAGCAACGCCGACCGGCCTAGCGCCATTGCGCTCAATTCGGTATTATTTAACACAGCGCGGGTGCTGGGGCCAGCCATTGCGGGGATCTTAATTGCATCAGTTGGCGCAGCAATAGCCCTGTTTTTAAACGCCGCGAGCTTTCTTGCCGTTATTTCGGCAGTATTACTCATGAACCCTGCCGAATTTATTGTAAAACAAACAACTCGCCGCAACGATGCCCCCATTGAGCAGCTTATTGAAGGACTAAAATATGCACGCAACACCCCAGTTATTTTGGTGCCGCTCATCATCATCGCCGCAGTTGGCACTTTTGGCTACAACTTTAGCGTAGTGTTACCTCTGGTTGGCGGGTTTGTCTTACACACCGACGCCGCAGGTTTCGGCGCTTTATCTTCCGCCTTTGGGGCCGGTTCACTCATCGGTGCATTACTCAATACACTCAACGGCAAAGGGTCGGTACGCCGCTTAATGTTTGGCTCAATTGGCTTCAGCCTATTGTTGGCAGTACTGCCA
>CAZLOF010000068.1:0-12160 GCA_964560745.1 uncultured Thermoflexus sp. | reverse complement strand
GATGGCAGTGTATCAGAAGTTTGATTTTACAAGTATCGACGATGCTCGTGTATGGCTTGTGCAGCATTCTGTATCGGCTAATTAGGCTGAATTTGGCAAAACCTACATCTGGGCGATCTCAGTTTGCCCACCCAAAATGTAATCATCGGGTTGCACCAAGGCTGTGGCCGTCGCGGCTGGCAAATACACATCGGTGCGCGAGCCAAAGCGAATGAGGCCAAATTTGTCGCCACGCGCCAACAGTGCGCCGGGTTTGGCGCGATTCACAATGCGCCGTGCCACCGCGCCCACCCGTTGCGCCACCACACAATAGCCGCCGTGTGCGCCTTCGATGACAGTGTAGGTTGCTACATTATGCTCGGCGGCGGCAGTGCTGGCAATGGCGTAGCCGCCATCTTCATGCCATACTTGCAGCACTTTGCCCGCAATGGGCGCACGGTTGATATGCACATCGGTAATGTCTAAAAAGGTTGAAATACGGAGCCACTCATGCACACCAGTTTCATTCACAAAATGGTCGGTGCTGATATTTTCAACTGCCAATACACGACCATCACAGGCCGCCAACACCGCATTTGGCATCTCATCGGGTGCTGGCATATTGCGGCGTGGGTCACGCAAGAAAATAGTGGCTAAACCAGCGCCAGCCAATGGCAATAAGGCCAAGGGTTTGAGTGAACGCGGGGCCAGTTTTTGCCATAGCCACGCCAATGCCCCAGCCCCAGCAATGAATGGCACGGCATCGGTGTCGAAGCTAAATTTGCCCAAACGGACGCGGTTGGTGTGGTGTAAAGGGGCAAATTGGGCAGCATGGGCGGGTGATGCCTGATTAAATCGCAAATGATGCACCCATGCGGGTGGCATATTGCGCAAAATGGTGTCGCGTCTAAATTCGTGTTGTGCCAGCAATGGGTCAATCAGCGTACTCACAGATTGGTCATACCCCACCAATGTTTGTTTTAATTTGCGCAACCATGCATATTCAATATAGCTTAATACCCCATCGGGTTTGAGCATTTGGCGATATTGCTTGAGAATTCCTTCAGTTAATTCGAGCGGTAACCGCGTGAAGGGTAGGGTAGAAATGATGTAGTCGAATGGCTCTGGCTCGTCAAGCTCAGTGACGCTCATGGTGCGAAAAGACACCCGCTCGCGCACGGCAGCAAAATCTGGCTCGGTTTCAAACCGCTGCCGCAAAAAATCCATAAATTCGGGGTTCAAATCGCATACCGTCAATCGGTCGCCCGGCTCCATCACTTTTACAATTTCGGCAGTGATCGCGCCGGTGCCGCTGCCAACTTCGAGAATGTTGGCTGGGCCTTGGCGGCGCTCTAATTCAGACACCATCGCCCGACCACTAAATCGTGAACATGGCAGCAATGCGCCTACATCGGCGGCCCCGCTCAAAAGTTGACGTATGAAAAAAGCTTGTTCGTTCATCTTTTTGGATTGTAACCTGTGACAGTAAGTCTGTATGCGAAAACCATCGGCGCGACAGGGTAGCACATCTGCTTTTATTGCTATAATGTTTCGCTATGCGGTTGCTAAGGCAGATAATTACAATGCTCATCATTAGCGTGATGGTTATTGCACCATTTATATGCCCGCAGTTTTGCCGACTTAAGGCCATAGCCAATACCGCGTTTTCATCTCACATGAGCGAGATGACCGATATATCGGCCCCAGATCACGCTCATCATGCTGAGCATGATGGGCCAATGATTAACGAAATGTTGCGCATGTTAAACGCCGTGACGACATTTTTTGTGTTTGCAATTGCGATCAGTATGACGCTTGTAAGTACATGGCTTTATCGCGCTCATAATTTGTATTTGCGCAAAATGCCGCCGCTACAGATAACCCCCCCTCCACGACTTGCTTTCCTCTGATTGGTTCGGTCAAACTTTTTTGTTATCGCTATTTCAGGGCAGGTTCTGCGTTGATGAAGGTTTTGCCGATTTCACTATCCACCCCCAAAGTGTAGCTTTGGGGGTGGATAGTGAAATCCGCCCTTCATCTTTTAGGAATTTGCGCTAACTAAGGTTGTTACTTCGCAAGAGACAAATTGCGGTGTTTTTACACAACCTCTTAATAGGCTTTTGCCTGTTAACGATAGCGTTCAGTTTATTTTGATAAGTTCATTATGATTCAACTGACCAATGTGTCGTGTTGGCATGGCCGTGCTCAAGTTGTACATCAAGTGTCATTGCACATTAAACGGGGTGAGCATGTTGCACTCATTGGTGGCAATGGCTCTGGCAAAAGCACGTTAATGCGCAGCATTCTTGGTTTACATCCCTCTTTTACTGGGCAGATATTGCTTGATGGCAAAGAAGCTAATACAAATAAAGATTGGTTTATGCGGCGGCGATGTGTTGCCTATATGCCCCAGCGCCAAGCCACTGGGCAATTTCCATTGTTGCTGCGCGAATTGTTGGCAAGTAGCCAACAAATTGGGGCGGCGCAAGTTGCTGCCGAGCGGCTAGGGGTATGGCAATTGGCTGATCGCCCTTTGCATACTTTGTCGGGCGGGCAATTACAGCGGGCATTTCTGGCGCGTGCAATGGGTATGTTGGCTGGTGAAGCCAATGTGTTTTTGGCTGATGAACCGACAGCAGCACTCGATTTTAGCGGTCAAGCTGAGATTGCGACTGTGTTATCGGAGCTATCGGCTACTTTGCTGGTGATTACGCATGATCGGGCGATGGTTGCACGGTGTGGGCGAGTGATAGAAATGGCTGGTGGGTGTTTGCGCGAGGTGGCTACATGAATATTGAGCAATTG
The DNA here is from genome assembly GCA_964560745.1 of uncultured Thermoflexus sp. Classification (GTDB taxonomy): domain Bacteria; phylum Chloroflexota; class Anaerolineae; order J036; family Brachytrichaceae; genus AQU-03. Next base: position 9,376 of record CAZLOF010000068.1, on the reverse strand, counting down.
GTTGGGCTATTACAGCTTGTGCCAGTTCAACGTGCCATTTTGGCTTTGTGTATTGCTAGCACAGCGATGCCCATCGTAGGCGTGTTTATCGTTGGCCTAAATATCATGGCGGTGCGTTTTGCCATGATGCATGTGGCGTTGCTTGGGATTGCACTTGGCTTGTTATTAGGAATCGATCCGACATTGTTTGGGTTGTTATTATGTGCAATTGCGGGTGCAATAACAGCCCCTTTTGCTGGGCGACCGGCTGGGCTATCGGGGCCACATGGTTTTTTGATGACAATGGCGATTGCCGCGGCGCTATTTGTATTATCGCTTTCGGGGGTTAATGCGAATGGGGCCTTTGAATTATTATGGGGATCGATTTTGGCGACACGCTCGATGGATGTCATCATTATCGCTGTGATTGCCGTCATTGTAATAACCTTCTATGTTTGGCAACGCCATCATTTGGGGTTACTGTTGTTTGATCGTGAAATAGCACTTTGCAGCGGGGTACGTGTCGAGCAATTGACATTGGTGCTGTTGGTTGTGATTGCTGTTGCGGTCGCAGCGTCGGTTCGTCTGACCGGCGCATTGCTTGTCGATTCAATTACATTGTTACCTGCGCTTGGCGCACGCAACCTTGGCAATTCGTTGCACAGTTGTGTGTGTTGGGCCATTGTTTTGGCGGTGTTTGGTAATCTTTTGGGATTTGCCCTCACCTTACTTTTTAATCAACCGCCCGGCCCGATGTTGGTGTTATGTGTCGGCGGGCTTACCTTACTCACTTATTTCAAAGGAAATAAAAAATGAAAAAATTATCCAATCGTTTACTCTTGGCTGTAACTACAGTCGTTTCGTTAATGGCCTGTAGTGCGCCTGTTCAACCAACTCCAACGGCTGCGCCTAAACCCGCAGCAACGGTTGCCGTTATTGCTACCGTTGCTGCGCCGACTGTTGCTGCACCGACTACTGCCCCGACTGTGGCCCCAGCCCCAACGGTTGCGCCTACCATTGCACCAACAGCGCTGCACGTAAGTGCGCCAAAAATTGTTGCATCGACCAGTTGGGTCGGCGCATTTGCCAAAGCCGCAGGTGCTACCGATATCACAGTGATTGCGCCTTCTACTGTGCAGCACCCGCCCGACTATGATCCCAAACCCAGCGATTTAGTGAGCATTGCTAAAGCCGATTACATCATGATTGCGGGTTATGAAGGTTTTGCCAAACGGATGCAAGAGGCGGTTGGGGGTGATGTAAAAAAAATCATCACGGTCAATACCGAAAATTCGCCTGAGGCCATTCGTAAAGAAGTCACCCGTTTGGCTGAGCTTTTGAAAACCCAAGATAAAGCCAAGGGTTGGCTAGACAATTTTGACAAGGAATATGCAAAATTATCGGATGCATTGAAGGCTAAGGCCAATGCCGCTAAGCCCACCATTGTTAGCCAAGTGTTTGTAACGCCATGGTTGATGTTTTCGGGTTTGCAATCTGCTGGGTGCTATGGCCCTGCTGCGCTTACGCCTGCTCAACTTAAAACCTTGGCAGATACCAAGCCAACGATCGTATTTGAAAATGCCCATATGGGCGGGGGCGACCCCGTGGTCGAAGCGACCAAAGCCAAGAAAGTCATGTTGATTAATTTCCCCTCCGATAACCTTGAGTTACTTGACGTTTTTAAGACCAATTCACAACGGATTGGTGAGGCTTTGAATGCTGCCCCAGCGAGTAGCAGCGCAACTGGTCATTCTCATGACCCTGCGCCGGGCTGTGCACCGGCTGCCGCCGCTGATGATCATGCTGCGATGGGGCACGGCACCGCTACAACTACGACCCACGCCACTGCGGCAACGGGACACGGCACTGCTACAACTATGACCCACGCTGCCCCTGCACCCGCAATGAGCGTAACGACAAGTCAAGCCGCCAATGTGTTTGCCGTGAGCGTGGCACAATATTATCTCGATAACGCTGGTTTTCATGATATGGCGACCACCTTGAGCAATACACAAAAAATTAACACGGCTTATATCAGCACGATTAACCGCACCAAAAAGATCATGACCCAAACAGCATGGGGACCAGCCTTACAAGCCCAAGCCCAAGCCTTTGTTGTAACCTTGGGCAAATATGCCGATGCGTTGGCGGTGGGCAATGTTAATGACGTGGTAAAAATAGCCGCCACTGCCCATGATGCCCAACACGATCTGTCTCATGCCATTGACCATTGGTATGAGAGTAAGCCAGCCAAAGCGCAACAGGTTGACCCCGCCGCTGTGAGCGTGGCCCAACATATTATGGACACCACCGGTTTTCATGATATGGCAACAACCTTAAGCAATACGCAAAAGATCGATACGGCTTATTTAACAAAGCTTAATCGCACTAAAAAGGTGTTGACCCAAACCACATGGGGCACTGCGCTTGATGGCAAAGCACAAGCGTTTATCGTCACCATTGGCAAATTTGCCGATGCTTTGGCGGCAGGCAATGTGAAAGATGCAGTTAAAGCATCTGATATGGCCCACGATGAACAACATGATTTATCACACGCCATCGATGAATGGTATGCCAGCAAACCGGTTAAACGACAAGATGCTGATGTATTTGCCATTAGCATTGCCCAACATATTATGGATACGGCTGGTTTTCATGATATGGCCACCACCCTAAGCAATACGCAAAAGATCGATACCTCACATTTGACCAAGACCAACCGTGTGAAGAAAATTTTGGGCCAAACAAAATGGTCGGCCAAATTAGACCCCCAAGCCCAAGAATTTATTGGCACGATTGGTAAATTTGTCGATGCGATTGCAGCCAGCAATGTGAAAGATGCGATTAAGTTCTCGGAGGCTGCCCATGATCAACAACATGCTTTGTCTCATGCCATTGATGAATGGTTGATCAACCCGACAAAATAATATTAATTGCCATTTCATGAATGGCAAACATCGAAAAAAATCTTTTCCGGTGGTTTTGCCGATGTCCCTATATGCCTGCAAAGCATAGCTTTGCAGGCATATAGGGATTTTGACATTACGTCTTTGAGTTTTAGGTGATCGATATAATATCAAATGAAGACATTTTCAAACCTAGATACAGCCGAGGCTTTTAAAATATCACGTCGCCGGTTTGGTTTTTTGGCGCTTGGCACGTTGGCAGTGATGGGTGTGGTGGCTGGCTATGCCTATTATTGGCAACGCGGTGCCCGCCCCGTGGTTGCGCTGATCGACGATGGGGTGGGGGCACTTGATGTGGTTGGGCCGATGGAGATTTTGGGGCGATTGCCTGATGCGCGTGGCCTTTATACCGCCGCCGAAGCAGGAGCAAAAAAAGTGGCACGCGGCCCTCTGACTCTTCACGTCGATATTCGTTTGAGCGATTTAGAGCAACCCGATGTCATTCTGCTGCCCGGAATTGTTGGACGTGAGCCATCTGCAACTGAAATTGCTTGGCTAAAACGTGTTGCCCCAGCCGCTCGCTTGATATTGGGGGTTGGCGAAGGGCGACGTTGGTTGGCTGCCGCCGGTTTGCAGCCCGATAATATGAAAATTGTGGCATCAGAGGGCGGCGCGGCGGCTATTGATGCCGCATTAACGGCAACGGCGCGGCTGGCTGGGCGCGATTATGCGGAAGCGTTGCAACTTGCGATTGAGTATGATCCAGCACCACCTTATGCGAATGTGAATGCTGGCGCACCTGTCATTCAACTCCCTACCGCACCAGCGCTGCGAGCCGCTATTTTGCTTTATGATGGCATGACTTCGCTTGATGCGATTGGCCCTTATGAGGTGCTTTCACGTGTGCCTGCCATCAGTATCGATTTGGTTGGTAAAACGGCGGCCAATATCACCTCAGATACTGGGGCCTTGACGATGAGTGTCACGCACTCAATCGAAAACGCCAAAGACTATGATGTCATCTTGATTCCGGGCGGGGCCTATGGCACACAAAAAATGGCAACTGATGAGGGGATATTGACATGGATCAAAGCGATGTCAGTGCATAGCCGTTTGGTGATGTCGGTTTGCACGGGTGCCCTCATTTTAGGTAAAACAGGCTTGTTGAATGGGCAACGTGCCACTACCCATTGGGCATCACAGGCTGCGCTCGAGCAATTGGGCGCTCGCTATTTGCATGAGCGTTATGTGCGTCAACCTAAGCTGATTACTGCAGCAGGGGTTTCGGCGGGGATCGATGTCGCATTGGCTGCGTTGGGTGATTTGTTTGGTGTTGCAGTTGGGGCTGCGATTCAGGCTCAATTACCGTATGTGCCAAAGCCACCTTTTGATATGGGGGCCATTGGCAAGGCCAGCCCAGAGGTTGTTGCTTTGTCAAAGCAAGTGTTACAACGCAATGCCATTGCTTCGTTTATTCGTATGACGGCGTATTCGTTGTTGGGGTAGCATAACTTGACAATGTCACATTTGTAAATGTGAACAAGTTTTCGCTAGTTTTACGATATCCTCTCTGGCTGTCGGTGAGGGAGAATATCGTAAAACCGACATGGTTTTTTGTTGAGATTATAGAACAAATGTTTTATAATGGGCAGGGTGATGTTGTAAATTCATACAACATCCCAAGGATAAAATAATGAAATCACACCTCTCCCATTTGGTATTTAGTGTTAATCCCGATCATATTCCATTCTATAAAGACCTGATGACCTTTTTAGATTGGAAGCTGATGTTTGAAATGCCGGGTATGTGTGGCATGTCGGATGGCAGCGCAACGAGCATTTGGTTTGGTGCACGTATGAAAGACGTGCAAAATGATTATGACGGCCCCGGCCTCAATCATTTTGCCATTGGTGTGGCGACCCCAGCCGATGTTGATGCCACCGCCGCTTATTTGCAGGCTCGCGGCGTGCCCGCGTTGTTTGAAACCCCACGCCATCGCCCAGAGTTTTCTCAAGGCCCAGACCACACCTATTATCAGGTAATGTTTGAAACACCAGACCGCATTTTGGTCGAAGTGGTATATATGGGACCAAAGTAAGGGTGGTTTATAACCTACCTTTTTTTGCCATATTATTTGATGTGGCGAAGGCATTTTTGTGATGCTGAAAGGGCGGGTTACAGCCCCGCCTTTTTTATTTATATCAAAATAATTTCAGCATAATTATTAACATGGCTCGCTGGGCACACCAAGACAGCCCAAGATATTAACTTTGCAACTCTGTAGCATTTATTGATGTTTAATTAACCCGCGTAATATAAAATAAGGGTTTATGCCACTCAACACTAGCGCAGCCATACATTATTACCTCTCAAGGTTTTTCACACTTATTGCAACAACGCTCAGAACATGCCTTAGCATTGCGCTTGGGTTGAGCAGTCTGGTTTATGCACCAAGTGTAAGCGCACTATCAGAATATATTGCTGCGCCAAATTCAACCGACGCAACAGCAATCAATGGCACCAATCAGGCGACATTTGCCCCGCCATTGGCCCAATCTAAATTAAATACAACCCCTAATCTCGATGGAGTCATTTCGGTCAATGAGTATGGCAGCCATATAGATGACCAAAACCAACAAACCAATGGCGCACAAGTGGCCTACATGACATGGGACGCGAGTAATTTGTATTTGGCCTATAGCAATGCCAATATTAATGAAGCAGTTGTTATTTATATTGACAAAGACCCGATTGTGCCGGCCAATGGCGGCAGCAACAGCAATGGTAATTTGGGTGGGCAAGCCTACGATGGCACCAATTTTGCCAGCTTGCCTTTTCGGGCCGATTTTGTCGCTTATATCAAAAATGGTTATCGCGAATACCGCACGGCAAATGGGTCTGGCGGCTGGAGCAGCGCTACGTCTGGTTTTGGCAGCTATGCCGATAACGGCGGCAGCAATATGCGCGAAGTGGCGATTCCTTGGAGTGCGCTAGGTGGGCAACCGAGCGCGTTTAACTTCTTTACCTATGTGACATCTGGCGGTGGGTTTGTTTATGGGCAATTGCCGGACAGCAATGCCGGTGCTGTTATTGGTACAAGCGCGAGCTATAGCAACTATTATTTGGTGGCAAATACGGCAGCGCCGAGTTATCCCTTTGCATCAGTCAGCACCGCAGGGACGTGTTATGCCACCCACAATGATGGCACAACCGTGCAGAGCAGCGCCGATGCGCAAGCCGTGCGCGATGCCATTGATGCGGCCAGTTCGGGCGGCACGGTGAAGGTAGCGGGTTATTGTGCTGGGGTTGATGTAGACTTTAGTGTTGCAGAAATTAATAAAGAATTGACCTTAAAAGGTGGCTACACCACTACCAATTGGTCAACCTATAACCCAGCCGCTAACCCGACCACATTGGACGCACTAGGCGGTGGGCGTGTGCTTAATATTAGCAATCCGTTTTCTGCCACCATTCAGGGGCTAACCCTGACCAATGGCCATGACGACACGAATGGTGGCGCAATTTATGCTGGCGGCGAGTTGAGATTGATAGATGCGTATGTTTATAACAATTTATCAGACGGTGAAGCGGGTGGTTTGTTTGCCGAAGGCGATGGGACAATTTTAAATAGCACTTTTTATAGCAATACAAGTACAGGCACCAATCAAAACGGCGGCGCAGTGGTTTTCATCGCTACAGGGACGATCTCTGGATCTACTTTTTATAGTAATACGTCTTCAGAACGGGGGGGCGCCATTTATTTCTCAGCCGGCGGCGCTATTTTAGGATCTACCTTTTATAGCAATACCGCCCCACTCACATCTGGCGGGGCAGTTTACTTTGATGCTGGAGACGGCGCGATCTCAAACACGATTTTTTATTCTAACGTTGCGGCGGTTTATGGCGGGGCAGTTTATTTTGGTGCGAGTGGAAGCATTACAAATTCCAATTTTTATAGCAATAGTGTGACAGATGCGTCAGCAGAAGGCGGTGCGCTTTTTTCCTTGGGCGAGGTTGCGATCTTAAACTCAAGTTTTAACAGTAATTCTTCATCTGCGCGAGGCGGCGCTATGAGCACGCAAGGAATGGCCAATATCACCAATACCCAGTTCACAAAAAATATAGCAGCCAGTGGTGCTGGCGCTGTTGTGTTTATTGGTGATGCCAAATTAAATATGGTGAGCTTTATTAGCAATACCAATTTTTTTGAGAATGGCGGCGGGGCCATATTTTTGAACAATTCTGAATTGCTCAATTCAACCTTCATGAGCAATACAACCTATGGTGATGGCGGTGGGGCCATATTTTATGGCGCTGCAAATTTGTCTGGAACAACCTTTATCAGTAATACAGCAACAGTATATAGCGGTGGCGGCACAAGTGGGACTGGGGGTGGCGCTTATTTTTTCCTTGATGGCACTTTGACGAACACCTCTTTTATCGGCAATAGCGCTTATGAGGATGGCGGCGGCGCTTACTTTGCGGCTACAGGGACGATCATATCCAGCACATTTACGAATAATACTGCCGCAGCTACGACCAGTGGCGCAGGCGGCGGCGGAGTTTTCTTCTCTGGCGAGGCGATACTAACGGCAACCAATTTTCTGACCAATACCACAGATCAGAACGGCGGTGGGGCATACTTCTTCAGCCCAGCAACCTTTTCGAATATGCTATTTCAAAATAATACAGCTTCTTCGAGTGGGGCGAGTGGTGCAGGTGGTGGCGCTTATTTCAACGACACTGGCACAATCATCAACTCAAACTTCATCAGCAACACCGCCAAATACTTCGGCGGTGGGGTACGAACGGTGCTTTCGAGTCATATCACCGGCTCTAATTTTATTAGCAACAATGCGCTAGATGAGGGTGGTGGTGTTTATGCAGGTAGTAATACTTGGATCACGGACACCCTGTTTTCAAAAAACACCGCAAGTAACTATGGTGGTGGTGCTTCAATTCAAGGGGATCGTGCTCAAATTGAGCGCAGCCGTTTTATCGAGAATAGCGCTGGCTCAAATGGTGGTGCTATTTACTACAACAACAACAATGATGGACAAATTGTCAATTCATTATTTGCCAGCAATAATGCCGGGACAGGGGCGGCTTTGTATGTCGGAAATGCAACCCCGTTGGTCTTCACCCATAACACGGTGGTGACCCCCAGTCTGTTGAATAAGTCGGCCATTTACGTTAATAATGGCATCGTTGGGTTAACCAACACCCTGATCGCCAACCACGCCACCGGCATTCAGCGCAACGCTGGCACAGTGAGCGAAAACTACACTCTGTTTGACAACGTGACCACGCCACGCAGCGGCACGATCACGGCTGGGGCACGGTCAATCACCGGCACGGCGGCGTTTTTCGACACCACCAATTACACACTCACCGCCAGCAGCTATGCCATTGACAATGGCATCAATTCTGGCATTGGCAGTGATTATTTTGGCGCAGCCCGCCCGCAAGGCGGCGGGTTTGATATCGGCTATGCCGAATCACCTTTTACAGGTGCGCCCAACCTTGGCATCACTAAGACGGCTTCGGCCAGCAGTATGGCGACCAACGCCAGTCTGAGTTACACCCTCTTGATCAGTAACACCGGCAACACATGGGCCAATGGCGCAGTGTTGAGCGATGCCATGCCCGCTGGCATAACCTTTGGCAGTGGCAGCGTGATCACGCCGGGCGGTAGCGGCAGTTGTGTCGCCACCGGCTGCGCTTTGGGCGATCTTTCGCCCGGTAGCTATGCCACCGCCACCTTTACTGTCACTGCGCCCAGCAGCGCAGGTGTCATTACCAACACGGCAGGGGTGACAGTAAGTAACGACAGCAATGCCAGCAACAACTTTGCCTCGGTAACAACGACGATAACCAGCCTTGTCGCAGGCGTGTGTTTTGCCACGCCTGATGATGGTACAACTGTATTTGGCAGCGCCGATGCGCAAGCCGTGCGCGATGCGATTGCAGCGGCAAGCAGCGGCGGCACGGTCAAGGTGGCGGGCTATTGCGCGGGCGTGAGTGGCCTCAATGTCATCACCATCACCAAAGCCTTGACGCTGACCGGCGGCTACACGAATACCGATTGGGCAACGTATAGCCCCGCAGCTAACCCCACCACGTTAGATGCCCAAAGTGCTGGGCGGGTGATCAACATTACCGGCGCGGTTGCCACCACGATTCAAGGCTTGACCGTGACGGGTGGTTTTGTGAGCAATCTAAATGGTGCCGGGATTAATTCGAATGGCGCAATGACGATTACTGAGGCTTATATTGTTAATAATATGGCAAGTGGTTCAAACACGTTTGGCGGCGGCGCGTATGTTGGTGGCAGCGCTTTGATTAGCGCTTCAAACTTTTATAGTAACACGGCAGGTGAGGATGGCGGCGGCGCATATGTGCTTAGCAGTGCTTTGATTAGCGCTTCAAACTTTTATAGTAACACAGCAATTGGCTCATTGGGTGAAGGTGGCGGCGCGTATATATTGGGC
>CAZLOF010000067.1:0-12223 GCA_964560745.1 uncultured Thermoflexus sp. | reverse complement strand
TATCGGTTTTATTCAAACCCAAATTACACCCTTCATCATGATTGTCATTGTCGGGGTGGTGATTATGGCGACAGTAGTGCTTAGCACGACACTTAGCGCCTTTAACCAAACGTTATACGATATTGCGCCTTGGTTGCGCACACTCAGCCATTGGCTCGATCTTGGCGTTTCATTGCTAGCAATCACCCTCGCCTTTGCCATGATCTTTAAATATTTGCCGCTCGTTCGTCTCGATTGGCGTGATGTGTGGGTGGGCGGGTTAGTCACGGCTATTTTATTTACGCTCGGTAAATATGGTATCAGTTGGTATTTGTCAACTACTGGCGCTGGCTCGGCATATGGGGCGGCTGGTTCATTGGTGGTGTTGCTGATGTTTGTATTTTACTCGGCTCAAATCTTTTTGCTGGGTGCAGAATTTACCCAAGTGTGGGCACGCACGCGCGGCACACGCCAGCGTGAAAACAACTTGCTCGATCAGCCTTATGCTTGGCGCGGCACAGTTGAAAGTGATAAGACTTTGGTTGGTTAATATGGCTTGGTGTGCGTTCTCAGACACGTACTAAGCCTCTACTCGCAGCGTATCCCACGCGAAGTTCAATTCGCCATAGTTACCGCTGGCAGTGAGGCGAGCGGCAACGGCGCGTAATTGGTCATGATCGGGCATGTCATTGGCTTCGAGATGCGTAATGAAAACACGCTTTGGTTGAATTTGGGCAATCATGCCCAACACATCGTCGAATGTTGGCTCAAAACGAAAAACCGGATGTGCCAAATCCCAACGTGCTGCGCCCGAAAACAAGTTGGTGGGCATGATCCCAGCGGGCATCACCGCTACATCGACCCCATGCACATAGTCTGGTGGCTGCCACCCATGCACCTCGTCAGGCACAATCAAAGCCCGTTTGTTGCCCTCAGTCAGCAAAAAACCACAAGCAAGGCCCGGGGTCACGACAATTGGCTTGATTTGCACACCGTTTAATTCAAATGCCGCATCATTTTTCAGCTTATGCACCCTAACCCAGCCCCAACGTGCATACCAATCTAACGAATTTTGCAAGCCAAGGTTGTCATTACTGTTGGCAACGGTATCGGGCAAATAGACTTGGGTGCAATAATTTTTACCGGGAAAATGCCCAAAATCGCGGTTAAACTCAAATATGCGCCGCCCAAAAGTATGATCGGGATGCCAATGCGAGTAAATACAATGCGGAACTCGCGCAAGACTGGCCCGTTCCATTGCCAAACGCGCTTCTTCGGGCGTGTCAATCATCAATTCTGGCCCATGTACATAAATACATGGCCCATAACGGCTATAGGGTGCGCCAATGGTTCTGGCCTTAATCGAAGTTGGGTCGGTTGCACCTGGGATCGGCGTTGCCGCTGCCCCGCCTGTGCCAAGGAATTCAATGATCATACAAAAATTTATGATTTACGATTTATGATTGTTGTATCCTACGTATCTTCTGAATAATCAGGGGTAAATAAGACAAGTTTTCGCCGAAGTCAGTATATGACCTTCGGCATTCCATCTTTGAAGTTTCCCCTAATTATTGAGAAGATACTATCCTACTCTAATCGTAAATCCAAAATCTAAAATCGATATGAAGGGAATTGCTCATTTTGCCTCTGGCTTATGCGTGGCGGCATGGGTGCCAGGTGTGGTGCAAGATGCGGCGCAGGGCGGCTTGCTCATTGCGCTGGGTGGCGCGTGCGCTATGTTGCCCGATATGCTCGATTTTCGCATCGAGCGCTTTATCGAACATCGCCATGCCGACATTGCGCCCGATGCCCAATCACCTGATGCCCAAGCCATCGCCGACGCACTTGCCGCCCCAATGCGGGCGGCTTTGGCAGATGGTCAGCCGCGCATTCTGCAACTTCACCCAACCCGACGTGGTGTCATCGATTGGCTGCTCTATTCGCTGCGCTTCGACACCGCTAACGGCGATGTCGTCATTCGGCTGGCCCCCAATATCGCCAACGCAAGCAAAACCCTCGCCCGCGCCCATGTCGGCAAGCTCGATTACACTTACGATGGTGAAATTCACATTGAAGAACTCGGTGGGCCATCCTTAAAATTCACCCCCGTTGCCATTGATGGTCAACCCAGCGACAAAACCTTGCGAATCGAATTTTTACCTTGGCATCGCCGCCGCACCCACTCATTGTTGTTGGCGGCAGGATTGGGCGTGTTGCTCGGCTTGAGTTTTGGCTGGACGGCGGGGTTGGTCGGTGGCCTTGGCTATGCGGTGCATGTACTCGAAGATCAGCTTGGCTATATGGGGTCAAATTTGTGGTGGCCGCTCACGGCAGGGCGCACCCCGGGGCTAAAATTGCTGCACGCCAGCGATGCCCCTGCCAATGCCGCAACCGTGTGGTTGGCGTTGACCTTGCTATTGCTCAGCCTCGATCGCGCCCGTGACCTGCCGCTTTTGCCACTTATGCCCTATTTGCTATTGGTGGTTGGTTTGCCAACAGTGCTATTCATCATCGCCCAAGCGCGGCGCGTGTGGCGGCGGCACATGCCAGCTACATCTGCTCAAGGCGATATTTTGGCTGATGTTGAGGAAGGGCGGGCGTAATCACCACAATGTTAATCAGCTTGCTTGCGCCATTTGCGGGCCAACAAAAATGCCCGCCAACGTAATGGGGCCAATACTTTGACCCACGCCCCAACCTGCCGCACCAATTGCCCACCAAACCCACGCTTAAATCGATATACGCCCCACAAGCCATCATGCCGTTTTTCAAATTCGGCTTCTAGCGTTTCTTCGTTTTCGTCGGGCACACCCCACAAATCATAGGTTTGGCAATCACGGGCGCGACACCAGCGCATCGCCTCCCACTGCAACAAATAGGTTGACATTAGCTCGCGGTGTTCATTGGCGCTGGCTCCATAAACATAGGTACCCATTTTGGCAAATGCCGTTACAACAGCCCCCGCCAGCAACACCCCGGGCAATGATGAATGCTCGGCCACCAGCAAACGCGCTGTATTGGCCCCGCCTTGGCCAAACAAACGCACAAAATCACGATAATAATCGGCTGAATGTACCGCAAACTTGTCGCGCTCCGATGTTACCTGCATCATTTGATAAAACCGAGGCACATCATCAACCGTTGCCTCGCGCACTGTCACCCCTTTTCGGCGTGCCAACCCAATGTTATAGCGGGTCTTTTGCTTCATTTTCGCCAAAACCTCGGCTTCGGGGGCGTTCAAATTTACCCAAATGCTGCGGCGCGGCTGCACCGTAAAGTCATTGGGCATAAACCCATTTTCTCGCAATAATTGCTCGTCAGCGTGTCCATCTCGCGCCAAATCCATCAACCCCGGCTCAATAATTAGGCCAATCGCGCCATGTTTTTTGGCGCTGCTGACCACATGGGTCAAAATCTTGCTGGCTTGCGCTGGCGTATCCCAATCGGCTACGGGGCCACGTGGCATATAAGCCAATTTACCCAACCAAATTGGTAAATCACGTAATAAAATTAGCCCGCCACCGCTCATCTCACCACTGGGGTTAAATACACATGACCAAGCCGCCCGCCAATCATGATTCGACTTTAGTTCGCCCCACGCACCGGTTTGCAAAAAATGCCCATAAGCATGGGTAGATGAGAATTGATCCCAGTCACTAATGGAGAATGTGCCATTGTGCGGCATGGGTAGGCGGCTGGGCATGAAGCGTTTAAGGTTGGGTTTTAGATTTTGCATTGACCTAAACGCAAAATTTGACGTTGCCAATAAAAAAGTCGGGGAGCCGGGATTTGAACCCGGGGCCTCTGCGACCCGAACGCAGCGCGATACCAAGCTTCGCCACTCCCCGACGATGTTTTTATTCTACCATGTATCGCCTCACCCCCGCGCCAAGGCTTTCACCGTCTTGCGTGTCGGTGGGGCGTTCCAAGGGTCTTCGGGCCAAGGGTGTTTGTTATAGCGCCCGCGCAATTCTTTGCGCACCACTGGGTAAGTGTTGGCCCAAAAACTACGCAGGTCTTGGGTTACTTGAATGGGTTGACGCGCTGGCGATAGCAAATGCAACATAACTTTGGTGCGGCCTTCATTCACCGTTGGCGTGTCGGCCAAGCCAAACATTTCTTGCAATTTCACCGCCAACACCGGCGGCGCATCTGCCACATATTCGAGCGCAATACTTGAGCCGCTCGGCACATCAAGATGTGTTGGAGCCAATGCCGTCAGTTGATTTTGGGCTGCCCAAGGCAACAACGCCGATATCATCGACAACACATCCAACCGTGCAAAATCATCGCGTTTCGACACTTTATCTAAATAGGGCAATAACCAATCTTCAAGCCGCGCCAATAATGTTTCATCCGACACATCGGGCCACGCCTCGCCACGCCACAGGCGCAAGCTTTGCACGCGGGCCTGCCATTGACGTGCCGCTTCTGTCCAATTGAGCAAACTTAGGCCTTCGCTCCGCACGACATCACACAGCACTTGGGCGCGTTTGGCGGGCGACATCGCCGTGCTGGGTTGGCTCGCTAATACCAATTCGCCCACCCGCCGCTCACGCCGCGCTACTAAAATGCCTTGCTTTGCATCCCAGCCCAATACTTCATGCTCGGTGGTGATGGGTTTAAGATCGTCTTCGTGCAGTGGGGCCGCCAAAAAGATGCGCCCAATGTCGCCAGCATTGCTGCCGCTCGTGCCCGCCGCCCCATCTAAATGCGCCACCGCCAGCCACGGTGAATGAGCCAGCGCGTCGGTTTGTGCCAATTGCACCCCGCGTCCATTTGCCAGCCGGTAAGCCGTGCCTTTATCGCGGGTTTGGGCGATGCGGTCTGGGTAAGCCAACATCACCAGCGCCCCCACCTCATATGCATCTGGGCGAATGTTATCGACCCGCACATTTAATTGTTTGCGCCATTGGGCTGCCACCCGCTCAATACGTGCCAAGGCCCGCACGTCGGCCCCATATAAACCGCGTTGGGTGACCCGCCAATGACGCAAGGTCTCGACTCGCAAGGTTAAATCGGCCCCAGCGGCGCGGGCTTCTTCGCGTAATAAGGGATCGCGGTCATCGAGCAAGGCGGCCACATCGCAGGCCAAGGCCAACCCTTTGCCGCCGGGCAATTTGGCCGCCCGCACCAACAAATGCGCCAAACGTGGGTGGGTAGGAAAATCGAGCATGGCTTGCCCGTCGGTGGTTAGGCGATGCCCGTCTAATGCGCCAAGCTGAGTCAATACCTCTTGGGCATGGCGGATGGCCCCGGCTGGCGGCGCAGTCACCCAATTAAGATCAGTCACATCGCGCACACCCCATTGCGCCAATTCTAAACGCAGCGGGGCCAAATCGGCCTCTAAAATTTCGGGCTTGCGCGATGGGTTGAGGCGGGCATGGGTTTGGGCGCTCCACAGGCGATAACACACACCGGGGCCTAATCGCCCAGCCCGGCCCGCCCGTTGGTTGGCGCTGTCAAGCGTCACGCGCACGGTTTCAAGTTGGGTCAGGCCGCTGCGCGAATCAAAATGTGGGATACGCGCCAAACCACTATCGACCACCACCCGCACCCCTTCAATCGTCAACGAGGTTTCGGCAATGGCCGAGGCCAACACCACCTTGCGCCGTCCGGCAGCATCGGGCAAAATGGCGGCTTGTTGTGCTTCAAGCGTTAATTCGCCAAACAATGGGCGCACTTGCAGGCTTGAATGGCGTTCGGCGAGGATGCGCTCGGCACGTTGAATTTCGGCGGCACCGGGCAAAAACGCCAACACATCGCCATCGTGCTCAGCCAAGGCCCGTGATACGGCATCGGCTACCACATTTGGCAACCCACCGAGGCCATAAGGCAGCTCAATTGGGTCACGCGCTACGTAATTCACTTGCACGGCAAATTGCCGCCCGCTGGTGCTGACAATGGGCGCATTGCCCAAAATGGCGCTCAGCGCGTCGCCATCTAAAGTGGCTGACATGACCAACAGCCGCAAATCATTTCGCAAGGCCTGTTGCGCTTCGCGGCACAGCGCCAAAGCTAAATCGGCATGTAAACTGCGCTCGTGAAATTCGTCAAAAATCACCAGCCCGACCCCGTTTAGCTCGGGGTCATGTTGCAAGCGGCGGGTGAGAATACCCTCAGTCAAAACCTCGATGCGGGTGCGGGTGCTGATGCGTTGCTCAAACCGCACACGATAGCCGACGGTTTGGCCGACATCTTCGCCCAGCAAATCCGACATGCGGGTTGCCACCGATCGGGCCGCCAAGCGACGTGGTTCGAGCATCAACATTCGTTGCCCGCGCAGCCAAGGCTCATTGAGCAATTCGAGCGGCAAAACCGTGCTTTTGCCTGCGCCGGGCGGGGCTTGTAAGATCACCGTCGGTTGGGTTTGCAAATGGGTTTTAAGCGCGGGTAACGCCTCGTAAATGGGTAATAGCTCACGCATCAGGCCAGCACATCTCCAAATGTATCGCCATAGCGCACCACGCGCACGGTGGTGCCGCCTTCGCTGAGGGCCGTTAATAAGGGCGCAATGGGTTGGGCGGCGGGGTTAAAGGTGTGGGCATCGATCAACACAACCACCACCCGCCCACCGCGCCGCGCCAATTGGGCCGCAATCGCGCCCCACGTTGGGTCGGGTGAAGCCGAAATGAGCACAATGGTCGAACCACGTGGCAAATGCATGGCCTCGGCACGTAAAACGCGATCAAAAGGCACTTCGCCTTGGGCCTGCACCACTGCCAAACGCTCTAAAATTTTGTTTAATTGGCGGTCGCCACGATCTGGTTGCAACATTTCACGTTGACCGTGACTCCGTGCCGCATCTTTATGCGCCGCATCTCGGTGCGCCGATTCGTTGCGAGTGGTGCTGCTGGCATATGCCAACATACCTAAGGCCTTATTTTGGGTGAGAAAATGTTTAGCGATGCTGGCCGCCAGCGAAATGGCATATTCAGCCGTAGCGGGTGGCAAGGCAAAATTTTGGATTTTGGATTTTGGATTTTGGATTTGTATCTCGTCGTCAATATTGCTGATGATGGGCATCTCGCCCAATGGTTCATCATGTTCGGCTTCGGGGGCTACAAAATGCCCGTGTTTATATAAATCGAGCAACACCCAAAACTCGGCGGCAGGGTCAAGCTCAAATTCTTTAACCACCATGTGCCCACGACGCATACTCAATGGCCAATGAATCCGATTGAGGCTATCGCCCATCACATATTCGCGCACACCTGCGGCATTGGTGGTGACGTGCGGGGTGCGTTTGCGTAATGATTCGCCACCGCCCGATACATTGCTGCGTAATGGAAATGAGCGTAATTCATACGTGGCTGGGTAAACCAGCACCGAAGTCATATGTTCGATTTTGCGGGTGCGTTGATAAATACCCAGTGGGTCACCACTGGTAATTTTGATTGGCCCCAAGGTGAAACGCCCGCGCTCGGTGCAAACCGTTTGCACCCGCCATCCACGCCGGTTGCCGCCTAATACCGACCCCAAAACGCGGCTGGCATAGTGTTGCGGCAAGGTCGAGGCATCCCGAATTTCGAGCCATAATTTGGGAATACGCCCAAGATTTGCCACCACAAATTCTTCTTCTAACACTTGCCCAACCTGTGCTACTCGCGTTAAGGTGCGGCGACCCACTCGCAGCCAATTCACGCTGACATAAGCCCACACCACCGAGGCCACCAACATACCAAACAATGCCCCGGTTGTCGCCCAATAAATTTCGCGGCGTGTGTTAAACGCGCCAATAAGCGTTAAGATAAACAGGATAAAGACAACGCGGAAACGGGTCATGTTAATGGTTAATGGTTAATGGTTAATGGTTAATGATGCGTGATAAATATCATTAACCATTAACCATTAACCATTAATTCAGATTTTTGTGCCCGGAACGGGGGTGCTGTCGATGAGGTCTTGAACCACATCTTTAGCGGTGATGTCTTTGACGCGAGCCGAGGGCGTGACGATAATGCGGTGGGCGAGGGTGGTGACAGCTAACGCCTTAACATCGTCAGGTAACACATAATCACGACCTTGCACGGCGGCCATCGCCTGAGATGCTCGATAGAGCGAAAGCGCCCCACGCGGGCTTGAGCCTAAATAAACATCGGGGTGCACATGTGAACGCTCGATCAAACTAACAATATATTGCTTGACGAGCAAATCGGTATGCACGGCTCTCACTTTATCTTGCATGTCTTGCAGTTCGGTGCCGCCAATAATTTGCTTGACTTTATCAATTGGGTGAGCAAATTGTTGCGCATCTAAAATGCTGATTAATTGCGCCGATGATGGGTAACCCAACGACAAACGCATCATAAAACGGTCGAGTTGGGCTTCGGGCAAAGGAAATGTGCCTTCGTATTCAATCGGGTTTTGGGTTGCCAGCACAATAAATGGCTTTGGCAAGGGGTAAGTGACCCCATCGACGGTGGTTTGGCGTTCTTCCATCGCTTCGAGCAAGGCCGATTGGGTTTTGGGTGTGGCGCGGTTAATTTCATCGGCCAACACCACTTGCGCCATAATCGGGCCGGGGCGAAACTCAAAGTCGTTGGTTCTTTGGTTATAAATTGAGGTTCCGGTTACATCGGCGGGCAACATGTCTGGCGTAAATTGAATACGCTTAAAAACGCCACCAATGGTTTTCGCCAATGCTTTTGCCAACATGGTTTTACCCACGCCGGGCACGTCTTCAATCAGCACATGACCCTGACTCAGCAAACAAATCGCCATTAATTCGATTACTTCGTGTTTCCCCACGATCACCTGCTCGACATGGCCTACCAAGCGAGATGCAAAATTTCGTACAGACTGCATTTTGTTTTACATAAAGTAATCATTAGTCAGTAGTCAGATTGGTATTGGGTATGCCAAATATTGGCGTTGAGCCAAGTTATTTGGTCATTGATTCCTTGATACTGACTACTAACTACTAACTACTGACTACTGACCTCAAAACTTCCAAAGCCGCATCATAATCAGGATGCTGACCAACTTCATGCACATATTCACAATAAACAATGCGATTTTCGCGATTTACCACAAAAATACTGCGTTGCAAAATCCGCATTTCTTTGACATAAACGCCAGCGGCATAGCCAAAGGCCATCTCCCGATGGTCGGATAACATCACGATGTTATTAATTTGGGCATCATGCAACCAACGTTTTTGGGTAAAGGGCGTGTCTGTGCTGATGGTGATGATCTGCGCATTTTTGCCAAACTGAGTGGCTTCGGCACTAAAACGCCGTGTTTGGGCATCACAAATACCTGTGTCAATCGAAGGGATGACACTAATCAGCCGAATCGTGCCAGCGTATTGGCTTAAGGCGACGGGTGACAGATCGGGCGCAACCAAAGTCACTGAAGGAAAAATATCGCCTACACGCAACCGATGTCCTATTACCGTTTGTGGCATACCACGAAAGGTTGCCTTATTTGGCAAGGTATCACCCATGTTAGGAAGGTCAAACCCGTTTTTACTTAAATCGAGAAATGCTTGAGCTATCAATTCAAAATGACTATAACATAACGGGATGAGAATGTGGTAAGGATTACGGGCATAAATTACGACGTTGTTCTTCAAATGTCGCCGCAAATTTATGCGTGCCATCTTTATTACACGAAGCCACAAAAAACAAAAACCGGGTTTGTGTCGGCTGTAATACAGCCTGAATAGAGGCTAGCCCTGGGTTGGCAATTGGACCCGGCGGCAGCTCTGGGTTTACATAAGTATTATAACCGGCTGGGTCAGCATATTTCAAGTCATCTAGTGTAAGGACTCGCCACCAAGTTTTTTGTTTTGGGTCGTAGCCAAGGGCATATTGGGTGGTTGGGTCAGCTTGCAAGGCCATACCAATCTTCATGCGATTAAAATAAACACTGGCAATGGTAGGGCGTTCAGATGCAATCACAGCCTCGCGTTCAACTATCGATGCCAGCGTCAGCACTTGGCGAACTGTCAGGGTTTTGGGTTTGCCTTGCTCGATGATAGGTGCAATTTTGCTGCCATAATTGTCTAACATACGCAAAATTACATCTTGGGCACTGGGGTTTTCGGGCAAACGATAGGTGTCTGGAAAGAGAAACCCTTCGAGTGAGGCCCCATCTGGCAGGTCTTTGAGAAATGCATAACTGAAGTTGGCACGTCGTGCTAACCGCAAAAATTCATCGGGGCTGTAATTGCTGCCCAGTTGATCTTTTAACAATTCCGCAATTTCTTCAATTCGTTTGCCTTCGGGGATGGTGATTTGGGTCTCTTGGGCCAAACCGCGTTGAAGCGAACGCGCCAATTGAGGAATATCCATATTGGCCCGCAACTGAAAAGTGCCGGTTTGAATATTTTGATCGAGTGCACTATAACGCACATACAACCGAAATAGGTCGGCATCACGAACAAGCCCTTGCGCCACTAGGTTTTGTGAAATTTGCACGACCGTATCGCCGGGGCGCACGATAAAGGTTTTGGGTGTCGGGTCATTATTCACGGGGCGGCGCAAATCACTACTACGAATTAAATCGAGATATACCCCCACCAAGGTTTTATCGAGTGAGCTTAAACGGGCAGTCCCGGCTGACATGGTTTTTGTTTTATCATACAGCGTCGTGCCGGCATAATAGAGTGACCCCAACGCCGCCGCTGTGAGTATTAGTTTAAAGATTAAATCAATAAATTTTCTCATGAAAATATTTTAATTATTATGTCAGTATCTTCTTAATCAAACAGGGTAAACCTGAAAGATGTAATGTCGAAATCACTATATGGTTTTTGATAGCAAAGGCAAAGCCCCTGCTATCAAAAACCATATAATGATTTCGACGAAAAAATTTGTTTTACTCCTCGATTTTATTGAGAAGATACCTACGTCATTAGTAAACCGACCACCAAGCCCGAAAGCGCCAATAATGCAATGAGATAAGCCACGACACGACGCTGATACACACCCAAAAACATCATTGTGCTTTTAATATCGACCATTGGCCCAAACACTAAAAAAGCGATGACTGAGCCAGTGGTAAAGGTATTAACAAAATTAAGCGCTAAAAATGCATCGACCGTGCTGCACACCGAGAGCACATAAGCCAAAATTAACATTGCCACAACCGACAAAACTGGGTTTGTGCCAATACTGAGCAGGGTTGATTGTGGCACAAATAATTGCATTGATGTTGAAAGCAAAGTGCCAAAAATCATATAACGCCCCATGTCGAAGAATTCATCGGCGGCAATCGTCAGCGCTTTCTGCAAGCTCCCGCTTGATTCATGCGCATGGCTGTGTTCATGGTCGATTTCACTATTAGCTGTCGTTTTTTCTTGAATGGGGATTTGGCTAGGGGCAAATAAATGTGGAAAAAGATTGGGGCGCAACAAAATTTTGGCTGGATCTGGTTGTGACAAAAACACCAATCCCACCCCAACCGCAATAACAAAGGTAAAGCCTAAGCGTGCCCATAGCACGGTACTATTGCCAAAGGCAGCATAGGTGCTGGCAATGACGACTGGGTTTAACACTGGCGCACCTAACAAAAATGCAATGCCGGCTGAGATAGGTAAGCCCTTTTGATATAACCGCCGCACCAATGGCACTACGCCACATTCGCACACGGGGAAAATCATGCCAATCAGTGCCCCTACACAAGTCGCGAGAATGGGGTTGCGCGGGATAAGGCGGGTGATGTCTTCATTTGAAACATAGACTGCCACAAAACCAGAGGCGAGACTGCCGATGAGCAAGAAAGCTGCTGCCTCGATAAATACGCCTAAAAAAATGGTTACAAACGTTTGGATGGTGTCGGGCAAGCTCAACTCTGGAATGAGATTAACCCCTAAAATCAAGTTATCTAGCGCAATCGTACCAAGGATTAACAGCAATAAAATCGTTAAAATGACAATTAGTCGTGGTCGAGACATCATATTAATATTAGCACTATACTTCACATCTATAAAGACACAGGCGGAGTATACTTTGTACTCACTTGTGCGTATGAGGATTGGGTAACTGAGATGCAAAGGCTTAATTTCACATTAGATGAACAGACTGTTAGGTTACTTGATAAATTATCAGAGACCTATTACAGCGGGAATAAATCGCTAACAGTGCGGGCTGCGCTCGAGTCATTGGCTGCACATACTAAGCATGATGGTTGGGTTGTGGCTGGGTATACCGCTGTTGTTTTAGATATGCAAGCGGCTTGTCATACGTGTGGGGGCAACCATATGAAAGGTGAAGTGCTATACCGCCCAGTATTTGAG
>CAZLOF010000066.1:8593-12307 GCA_964560745.1 uncultured Thermoflexus sp. | reverse complement strand
GCTTTAAAGTGGCAACGACCTTTATCGATTGTGCTTGGGATGGCTTTGTTTTTGTTATTGGGGGCCGTTATCTTAACCCGTTTGGGTGGGGCAGCCGCAGCAAAGATGATCGATACCAGCCCGTTGGCGATAGGTAAAGCATTATTTACCACTTATTTATTGCCATTCGAGGTGGTTTCCGTATTATTGCTTGCTGCCGTTGTTGGCGCGGTGGTGTTAACAAAAAAATCTTAATCAGAGATCGGCGAATCGGTTTCATAAAACCAATTCGCCTATGACTAAAAATGACTTCAATTGAACCTGTAATTTTGCTTAGCGCGGTGTTATTTACCATTGGTGCTGTTGGGGTGTTAACCCGCCGCAATGCGCTGATGATTTTTATGTCTGTTGAATTGATGTTGAATGCGGCGAATTTGGCTTTTGTAGCCTTTGCGCAGCAATGGGGCAATTTAGATGGACAATTGTTTGTGTTTTTTGTCATGGCTGTCGCGGCGGCAGAAGTTGCGGTTGGGTTGGCACTAATAGTGGCGATTTTCCGCACCAAACACAGCACCGATGTCGATGAGTTGAGCCAGCTTCGCGGTTAAGAATTACAAATTACGAATTAAAAATGTAATGTGAATGTGTGTAAGTTTATCTTTCTTAGCACTTTAAACTTAACACTTAGCACTAATTAATTATGTCAACACTCATTGTGTTACCTATCTTATTCCCACTAATTGGGGTGGTTATTAATGCGTTTTGGGGCAAACGGCTGGGCGAAAAAGTGGTCGGTGCATTCGCAACTTTAATGTGCAGCGCGGCCTTTGTGGTTGCGCTCATGCTATTCTCACAGGTTAGCACCTCAAAAGAACATGCGATTCATGCCGAGTTTGGTACCTGGATTGGTGTGGGTAAGCTGAATGTGCCGTTTGGCTTTTTGATTGATTCATTAAGCAGCGCCCTGATGTTAATTATTACCGGTGTGGGGGCACTCATTCATTTGTATAGCATTGGCTATATTCATGGCGACCCACGTGCCAATCGTTACTTTGTTTACCTTAATTTGTTTGTCGCCTCGATGTTGGTGCTGGTGATGGGTAGCAATTATTTGTTGATGTTTGTTGGCTGGGAATTGGTCGGCTTGTGTTCGTATTTGCTGATTGGTTTTTGGTTTGATAAGGTTAAAAATGCCGAAGCTGCGCGTAAGGCTTTTGTGGTTAACCGTATCGGCGATGTTGGCTTCATTCTTGGCATCATGCTTATTTTTGTCACCTTTGGCACGCTCAATTATCACGATATTTTTGCGCTGGTGGGCGACCATAAGACCGCAGCCTTGGCGCTAGCGGGCAGTCCAGTTGCACCCGCCGTTTTGTCAGCTATTACCTTGCTATTGTTTGTGGGTGCAATGGGTAAAAGCGCACAACTGCCATTATTTGTGTGGCTGCCCGATGCGATGGCCGGCCCAACCCCAGCTTCGGCGCTCATTCATGCCGCCACAATGGTGACAGCGGGTATTTATATGATCGTGCGCTCCAACGCTTTATTTCATGCGGCTGCCGATACCAGCAATTTTGTTGCTCTGATTGGCGCACTGACAGCCTTTATTGCAGGCAGCATTGCCTTGCGTCAATTTGATATTAAGAAGGTTTTGGCTTACTCTACTGTTAGCCAACTTGGTTTTATGATTGCGGCGGCGGGCTTGGGTGCTTATACCGCCAGTATTTTTCATCTCATGACACATGCCTTCTTTAAGGCGCTATTATTCCTTGCTGCCGGTAGTGTCATTCATGGTATGGAGCATTACAGCCATGCCCATCACTCAGCTCAACATATCGACCCACAAGACATGCGTAATATGGGCGGCTTGCGCAGCAAGATGCCAGTGACATTTTGGGCTTTCATCATTGGTGGTTTATCTTTGGCTGGGTTGCCGCCGTTTTCGGGTTTTTGGTCAAAAGATGAAATTATTGTTGCTGCCCTACACAACCCATTGGTGTTTGCTTTGTTGGCTTGCACCGCTGTCTTTACGGCGTTTTATACCGGACGACAATTAGTGATGGTGTTTTTTGGCTCTGCCCGTAGCAAAGACGCTAGCCACGCCGAAGAATCGGGTATGGCGATGAAATTGCCATTGATGGTGTTGTCGGTTTTGGCTTTGATCGGCGGCGGGCTGAATTTACCGGGTTCGATGTGGTTAGAGCATTGGCTAGAGCCTGTAGTAGGGGTGCACGAAGGCGGGTTTAACCTACCCATTGCCGCCTTATTCTCGGCTTTGGCACTTGTGGCATTGGCTGCGGCGTGGGTTATGTATCGAGATGGCAAGCGCGATACCTCATTGACCCCACAACTCTCATCTGTTAGCAGCTTTTTGAATAAGGCTTGGCAAATTGATGCACTATATCGTGCTGTGATTATTATGCCGTTTTATGCGCTTAGCAGTTTCTTGGCGCGAGTGTTTGATCTTGGTGGTATCGATGGTGTGGTGAATGGCATTGGCACCTTAACCAAAGGCATTGCTGCGGCCTTGCGCCCATTACAGAGTGGCTTTGTGCGCTCTTATGGGTTGGTGATGATTGTTGGGGTGGTTGCGCTAATGGCGTGGTTGGTGATTAATACGCGTTAAAGAGCGCTAAGAACCAAGAACGAAGAGCCAAGATTGAAGACTGAAACAGCTTCAATCTTGGCTCTTTTTATTTCAGAAATCGGGTTTCTCGAAGAAACCCGATTTCTGAAATAGCATCTTGGCTCTTGATTCTCACCCCTTAGCTTTGTAAGCCTGTCCAAATTTGATAAAGGGCTAAGCCTGCCATCGTGATGCTGGCGATGAGTAGCATGAGGCGATTGGCTTGTGGGTTGATCGCGCCTGCCTTTTCAATAAGGATGGTGATGATGGTAAGCAAGGGCAAAAATACGCCATACATGCCAACGGTAAAGGCGATAGCATAAAGTGGTGACTGCGCCCAGCCGCGCAAAAAAATTGGCCCGCCGATCAAGGCCCAAAATAACCATACACCCGGGTTTACCCAGACTAATGTGAGTGATTGCATTAAATTACGAACCGACGATTGGGTTTTGGCTGTTAATGCCAGCCCGCGTTGCGAGAGTTTGAAGGTGCGCCACGCTAGCCATAGTGAATATAATCCGCCGATCACTGACAAGATTGGGATAATCCAAGGCGGAATTTGCCCCAATACCAGCAAGACCAATACTACAACTGGGAAGTCGGCGAGCAGCGGGCTGAGGGTAATGGGTAATGACCGCCGCCATCCTCTGGTAAGCACTGATGCGAACAAAAATAACTTAAACGGGGTAGGAATCACCGCTGGGGTGATACCCAATGGGATGCCTTGTAGTAAAAATTCGAGCATGGGGAGAGGAAAGATCTAAGAACCAAGAGCCAAGAGCCAAGAGCTAAGAAAGAAGAAATCGGGTTTCTAAAAGAAACCCGATTTCTCAAGCGCAATAATCTTGTTTCTTGATTCTTGGCTCTTGGCTCTTTATTCTGATTGCTTAAATGCGCCGAAATTGGTGATGGTGACGGGGCCGGGTACGCCGATGTTGGGGGCACTGCTGTTAAACAGGGTGTAGCCATCTGACAAGGCGCGTAACCATGAGATGATGTGACTGGCTTGGGCACTTGGCACGCCCAACAAGAAATTTGCCCCCATGTTTAGGGCGGTCACATTGGCCATATTGGCTTTGTCTGCCCCATACAAGGTTGTGCTTAGACGG
>CAZLOF010000066.1:0-8583 GCA_964560745.1 uncultured Thermoflexus sp. | reverse complement strand
GACGGTCACCAGCGTCGAGCGTGCTGGGATCATCGGCTAAGACAGCCTTGAGGAAGTTGCCTGCTTCTTTGCCTGCAATTTCTAAGGCAGTAATCTCAGCGGTTGAGGCAGTCGCGCTATCGCTTTCAATCCACAAATGTGGGCGGCTGGCAGGATTCACTTCCATATCGCGTCCGGCTTTGGCGACCAAGGTGTCGATGCGGCGTGTCCCTGCAACGAGTGCATCAAAATCAACTTTAGCGTTATAGGCCACAGTAGTTTTGAGTTGGCGGGTGAAAGGTTTGGCCGATTTTAGCACCAAGGCGGTAGCATTGGCGATTTCGTGCATATCGGCTTCGTTTAGGCCGCGTTGAGTGACCCATGCGGTGCCGAAGCGCAGGGCGCTGGGCTTGCTGGCATCTTTATCGCCGGGGATGGTATTGCGGTTGCACACAATATTGGCCATGTCGAGGATGCGTGAGGCGATGTTCCCCATTAATGGCACGCCGTTGTGTTGAGCGATGCTGCGGCAATCGAGCAGTACCATGTGGGTGTTGGTGCCGCCGTGCACCACGCGCAACCCATTTGCCGTAAAACCGGCGGCCAGCGCACTGGCATTGGCAGCGATTTGGCGTTGCAGCGCTTTAAATTGTGGGGTTTGGGCGATTTTGAACATGGTCGCCATACCCGCCACTTTGTTCATGTGGGGGCCGCCTTGCAAGCCCGGGAAAACAGCACGGTCGATCTTCTTTGCCAATTCGGGGTTGGTGGTGATGATGACGGCCCCACGTGGCCCCATTAAGGTTTTGTGGGTGGTGAAGCTGGTGATGTCGGCGATGCCGACGGGGTTGGGGTATACGCCAGCGGCAGCCATGCCAGCGGTATGGGCGATGTCGGCCAACAAAATTGCGCCGCAGGCATCGGCGATGGCGCGAAATTTTTGCCAATCGGGGGCAATCGGGTATGACGTAAAGCCACCGATGATCATTTTGGGGCGCTCGCGCAGCGCCATCTCCATCATTTCTTCGTAATCTAAGCGCTCGGTTTCTTCATTCACGCGGTAATGCACCACTTGTTGGCGCATGCCGGTAATATTGGCCGGGCTGCCGTGTGAGAGATGACCACCATGCAATAAATCGAGTGTCATCACTTTTTCACCCGGCTGCACCAATGCTTGATAGACCGCAAGGTTGGCGACGGCCCCTGAGAGGGGCTGCACATTGACATAAAGCTGTTCGGGGGTCATACCGGGCGGGCAAAAGGCCTCGGCCCCACGACGTTGGGCCAGTGCTTCGATCATATTGCAATATTCCACGCCTTTGTAATAGCGGCGGTCGGCGCTGCGGCGGTAATAGGCCAATTGGGCATCGGCATCGAGGATTTCGTCCTCGTTTTGGGTGCGCATTAGCTCGGCGGGATAGCCTTCGGCGTAGATGTTTTGGAATACGCTGCCTTCAGCTTCACGCACAGCGGCTGGCACATACGATTCGCTGGCGATCATGATCAGTTTGTCGAATTGACGGGCGTGCTCTTTTTGCACTAATTCGGCAACGGCGGGATCAATATCGGCAAGGTTGCCTCGGAGTAAAAAATCTGACATTTCCGTTATTGTACAGCTAACTTATCTAATACCGAGCTTTGGAAATGCTTGCTTTGCATCGGCCGAACCGCTGAAATGATGTTCGTAGCACAAATGCCACAACTGCATGGGGGCGTGATATTGCAACAGATACCTCTTACATCTTAAGCCCCGCGCCTTGAAAAACAGTGTTGCATTCACTGCGCATTCGATTTAATTACTGATCAAATGCTAGTAAGACTCTAGTTGCAAAGTGTTATTTGTGTGGATACTTTTAAAGGTAATTACCCTGTTAAATGATATCAACAGTAATGTCAATGAAGGTTGTAACAGATTTAAAAGACGCTGTTTAACCCATAAATCAGTATTACAGAAAATTTCATAGTGAGGTAATTTTTAAAATGACAATATCAAATAACGAGGATCAAAAGCAATATGTTGATGCGGCGCAGGTAGCCTATAAATTGGCCCGCGAATGTTTGCCGCGATATGCCCACGCCAAAAGCCCACATCATTTTACTTTTCAACAATTGGGCGGCATTGTTTTATTGCGCACGGTGATGCGTTTGAGCTACCGAGAGATGCAGCAATATCTTTTAGAAAGCGACGAGGTGCGTCGGGTGTTTGACCTACGCAATGTGCCAGATTACAGCACCCTCATGCGTACTGAGGTCAAGATGAAGGGTCAAATTAATGACATGTTGCATAAATTTTTGATGCAGATGCAAGCCAACAATATTCCATTGACATGGATGGGGTATTTGGGTGCGCAGATTCGTTAGGGGGATTCAAGGGCAGCGTCGCTGCCCTTTTTTATTTTTTTTGGGTGCGCAACTTTTGTGCAATTAAATTGGTGTTTAGATGGAACTTAGATATTTTTTTAATTGCATCATAGATATTAGCCTCGACTAAAGGTGTAGGGTTAGAAAAGAAGGTGTTGCAACTATAGGCAATCTAATAATTTTTACGGTTAAGTCTGCGCTTTTTGCGTTGCAATCGTGACAACTATCTCTTTACATACCATGACATGCATCTCTTTTAATCGTGTCATCTCGTAACGCTCAATGAAACCTATCTGAAAAATAAGACATGAATAACTATATGCAACGATCCATTACTGTGTTTAATAAGCTGCTGCGTTTAACGTTGGTAGGATCACAAATATTAAGCATTTCGGCAATAGGTGTTATTGGTCGTACGGATATTGCCGTGGCTGAAGTGACCCCGCCGCCGCTTGAGGCGAAGCATGACCCGAAAAAAGACCCGCCGAGTCGTGAGGCTGTATCGCCAAAATCGTTGGCTGTGGCCCCAGTTGCAAGCGCAACAACGGTTAAGCCGTCTGCCAACGCAAAAGTAGTTGCCCCCAATAAGCTATTGGCCCCCGTGCCAAAATTGACCAAAACAGTGAATGGGCAAAATGCGGTTACTGTTTTGGCTGGTGCGAGTGTGCAATATGTATTGACTTATGAATGCAGTGGTCTTACCGAAGACTGCACAGGGGTGACAATTGAAGATGTACTACCCGCTGGCCTAACATATAGCAATGCTGCTGGTACTTCTATCCTTAACCAAGTTAATTATGATTCTGGTACACGCAAAGTGTCATTTACAAATGCTACTGGCGTTGTGCCTGCCGGCAGCACGGGTTCATTGACCATTAATGCTTATTACCCAAATGGCACCACGATCAGCGGTACGCAAGGCATTAACACAGGTGTGTTTAAAACTGGCAATGCCGGTAATATCCCCAGTAATCCTGTCACCACAACGGTGAATGCTCAGGCCCAACTGTTTACCCAAAAAGCGGTATATGCGGGTGGCGGGGCTGGTGGTGATACGATTTATAAGGTAGACGTGTGTATGGGGACACATGTATATGGTCGATATGACAATGGCTTGCTTAATATGACCAATGTGCAGGTCGTCGATACATTCCCAGTCGGTGCAGTGGTGGTTGACCCCGCAGGTGGCACCGTGTCGGGCAATACCATCACTTGGGTTATTCCGGCAATTAATGTAGGCGACTATTGTTCATCTTTTTACCCGCGTCTTACCTACCCAAATCCACCTTTTGCTGTTGCTGCTCAGGTGGTGAACCGAGCGGACACCAGTGCCACCCCTTTTGGTGGCTCGCCGGGGCCAATTGGGCCACCGGGTATTGTTACGCATACCTTGCAAGTCTTGACTGAAGATGTTGGCTTGTCTAAGTATGTCTATGCTTGGCCATCATGGAATAATTTATGGGGCGGGGTGGTTGCGCCAAATGAGAAATTTGCTTATACCATTTATACCGGCAACTCAGGTTACACCCTTACTCGGAATGTGGTATTGACCGATGTTTTTCCTGATTATGCTGATGTTTGGCAAATTTCGGCGAATGTTAATTACACCTATCCATACACCTTAAGCTATAAGACCAATATTACCCCGACATGGGTTGATAGTGGGCCATTTACAACAAATCAAAGTTTATATAAAACAAACTTGCCTGCAAATACGTGGTTTACAGAAGTAAAGGTTGAATATTCAGCCCTTGATCTTGGTGATCGCGGTTCAAGCTCGCTGTATGTGTATTCGCAATATATCAGCCCTACGCATACTGGCATTCCCGCACCAAGTGGCATTACGTTTACGAACTGTGCTGGTGTCACTTTTATTGTGACACAAACCAAACAAGCTTGCCGCGACGTATCAACTACTGACCCAGGGCCATTGATCTATCCTTGGAAGAGTTCCTCCAATCAATATCCGCGTCCGGGTGATTCAGTTGACTTTACCTTATATATGGGAAATTACCAAGACGCGGCTTCGCCTTTGGTGAACCCCATTTTGGTAGATTTATTACCGGTTGGTTTTCAGTTTATTACTGGTTCAGTTACACTCAATTCGGCAACGCCTAGCACCGTTCCAATGCCATCTTTGGTGAATGTGACCCCTAACTATAGTGGCACTGGGCGTACTCGCTTAGAGTTCCGATTTAATTACACCTTTTACCCAGACGAAAAAATTTATTGGAATATAAAAACAAAAGTCTTGCCTACTGCTTTACCGGGCACCGTTAGCAATGAGGCCTGGGGGTATACCAATAGCAACCCACCACTTCGTGGTTGTGTCTCTTATTCTTATCAAGATGTAAACGATGTGGACATGGATGGTAATACCGCTGAATATTTATGTAAATATTGGGCCGATGAACATATTCCCGCGATTGCCGAAGTAACATCGCTCAAGCAAGTGATGGGTGCACTCGACTCAAAGTGGCATAAATACCCAGAATCAGGTTGGACCACCCCGGGTGGCCAGGCCGACTATCGTTTGTATATCACCAACACCGGCAACGTGCCCATTAGCAATGTTGTGTTAATTGATGTGTTGCCCTATGTCGGCGATACTGGTGTGAAGCTGTATGACACGGCGCGTGCAACGCAATGGCAACCGATTGTGGTTGGCCCTGTGCAAGCCCCAGCCGGTGTAACGGTCTATTACAGTTCATCTTATCGCCCGTGTATGACCGAATTTGACCCCGATGTGATGCCAACCTCACCCGCCTGCGACGTAAACCCAGGCTGGACAACGACGGCCCCAACGGACTGGACGACGATTCACTCGCTCAAATTTGAGTTTGGTAATAACGTATTGATGCCCGGGGATCAATATTTCCTCACCTGGCCGATGCGTGCGCCTATCGATGCACCAACCAATGGAGAAATTGCATGGAATTCGTTTGCGTATCAAGGTGTGCCAATGGCAAGCGGTGTGAGCTTGGCGGCGGTTGAACCGATCAAAGTTGGGATTGGTGTTTCGCCAACCATCGGCGCGGCCTATGGCAACTATGTGTGGTTCGATAGCAATCGTGACGGTATTCAAAATGAGCCTGTCATCAATGGCAGAAATGGCGTACGTGTTGAATTATGGCAACCCGGCAAAGATAATAATGCTGGCACGGCTGATGACGTGTTTGTTGATTGGACAACCACCGGCCCAGATGTTTCTGGTGACCCAGGTTATTATTTATTCCCCAACCTGACACCGGGTAAATATTTTGCCAAATTCTTCCCACCACCAACCTATACCTTAACCACGCCAAATGTGGTGACGACTACCGATGCGCTCGATTCGGATGCAGTATTGACTGGCACACCCAGTTTGCCCATTGGTATCACGGCTGTGACCTATCTTAGCGCCGGTGAAACCGACCTGACATGGGACGCTGGTTTGTGGGGGCCATTGGCTGGCTTGGGCAATTATGTATGGTATGACCGCAATAAAAACGGTTTGCAAGATGAAGCGGCCAGCGATGGGATTAATGGCATTACGGTTAACCTGTTAAATGGTTCAGGCACGGTCATTAGCACCACCACTACTGCCACCGATCCTTATGGACAATCGGGCTATTACGAATTTCGTAGCCTAACGCCGGGTGTTACCTATCAAGTGCAATTTGTCTTGCCTTCGGGCTGGACCTTTACGACCCAAAATGCGCCAAGCGATGATACGATTGATTCGGATGCAGATACGACCACTGGCAAGACCCAAACCGTGACCTTAGCCATTGACGAATTTAACCCAACCCTTGACGCAGGTATCATTTTGCCCACTGGCCCCCATCGCCTCGGCAATTTGGTGTGGATCGACACCAACAACAACGGCGTTTATGAGCCATTGTTGGGTGAAGTGGGTGTAGATGGCGTGAAGTTGAATTTGTATGAGGACAAGAATAATGACGGCGTGCTTGATGCTGGTGATCAATATCGTGAATCACAAACAACTGTGACCACCGCCAGTGAACCCGGACGTTATTTGTTTGAAGAATTGCCCGCTGGTAATTTCATTGTGCAGGTAGACCCCTCAAACTTTAATGCTGGTGCGCCGCTGTATGGTTATCTCACTAGCTCGGGCAACGACCCTGCGCCAGACCCCGATAACGATGTGAATAATGACGACAATGGCAAAGACTTGGCGGGTTATGGTGTGGTTGCGAATGCCGTCACCATCTCGACCGGCGGTGAACCCACCAACGATGATGAACCCTTTGGCGATCCCTTTACTAATAACAACAGCAACTTGTCAGTAGATTTTGGTTTCTATCTCAATAAAATTTATGACCTTGCTTTGATCAAAACGTTGCAAACTGCCCCCCCCTATTCAATTGGGCAAGTGGTTACGTTTGCCATTAACGTGGTCAACCAAGGTACAGTGTCGGTTAAAGATATTAAAGTGGTGGATTATGTGCCGACTGGTTTAACCTTTAGCACGGGCATTAACGCTGGTTGGGATGGGACTGACCCATTGAAGCCGATTTATACCATCGCAGGTCCACTTGATCCGGGGATGCAAGAAATTTTCACCATTAAGCTAACTGTCGCTGTGGGTGCAAATGGGCCGATCACCAATGTGGCCGAAATTTCGGCAGGCACACCCTTAGATGCGAATGGCAACCCAGTGGTGGGGCTAAATGACATTGACAGTACGCCTGACAGCACCAATGGTAACCAAGCGGGTGAAGTAACGCCTGTGATGAAAGACGATGTGTTAGATGAAGACGGCAAAAATGCCGGTGACGAAGACGATCACGACTTTGCATTAATTGATCTGACCCCGCCCAGTTATTCATTGGGCAACCGTGTGTGGCTAGACACAGGTGCAGGGCCAAAATATGACAACGGCACGGTTGATGTGGGCGAATTGCCCCCCCCAGCCGGTGTCGTGCTTGAATTATTAGACGGCGTGACAGGTTCAGCCGTGTTGAGCGGGGGCTTGCCCATTACCACTACTAGCAATATGAGCGGTTACTATCGCTTTGATGGCTTGGCGGCGGGCCAATATGTGGTGCGTGTGCCTGCTAGTAACTTCTTGGTGGGTGCGCCATTGGCGGGTTATAAGGGCAGCACTGGGCAATCAAACAGCTTTGATACGGCTGATAACAACAATGATCATGGCGACAACCCCGCCGATGTGGTCATTAGTGGTGTGCGTAGCATTACCGTAACCTTGGGCTATGGTCTGCAACCATTTGGCGAGGTTGATAGTGGCGCAACTGGCGCGGGGGCCAATGGCCCAACCGGTGATGACGAAGATAACCTAACGGTTGACTTTGGCTTCATTGTGGGTTCACCGCCCCCTATGTTCGACTTGGCTTTGCGTAAGACGTTGAGTAGCGCTGGCCCATTTGCCGCGGGTGGCGCGGTGCAATTCAATATTGCCATCCTCAACCAAGGCAACGTGACCGGCACACAAGTGCAGGTGGTTGATTACATCCCCGCTGGCTTGGTCTTGAGTGACACCAATTGGACCGGCAATGGGCTGACTGCAACTCTGAACACACCAATTGCCAGTATTGCCCCAAGCGCAACCGTAACGGTGACGATTGGCTTTGCCATTGCACCTACCGCAACCGGTAGCATTACCAATGTGGTCGAGATTGCCAGTGCGCTTGATACCAATGGCAGCCCTGTAACAGACATTGACAGCACCCCCGATGTGACGAATGGCAACCAACCCGGCGAAGTATCGCCAACTTTGGTGGATGATTCAGTGACGGGTGACGGCAAGAATGGTGGCGATGAAGATGATCACGATATCGCCGCTTTAACCCTCGTGGTGCCGAAGTATGACCTCGGCAACCGCGTGTGGCTAGACACGAACAACAACGGAATTGTGGACGGCAGCGAAGGTGCGCCGACTGGCCTCGTGACCGTGACGTTGCGTGACAGTGCTGGCAATACTTACACGACGACGACGGACGTAAACGGCTACTACAAATTCGAGAACCTCGACGCGGGTAGCTACACCGTGACGGTGGCGAGCAGCAACTTCGTGAGCGGCGGGGCATTGGCGGGCTATGCCAGCAGCACCGGCGCGAGCGGAACCTACACCAACACCGACAATAATGTCGATCATGGCGTAGATGTGACCGACCCGAGCGCGGCGGGCGTGACGAGCGCCAAGATCACGCTTGGGGCGAGTGAGCCATTGAACGAAGACGGCAGCGCCCCACCGACGACCAACGGCGACGCGAAGAACAA
>CAZLOF010000065.1:6305-12345 GCA_964560745.1 uncultured Thermoflexus sp. | reverse complement strand
ATAGCCATCATCGCTGCGGCTAAGTCCAAAGGTGAAGCCACCTTGCGTATACACGCCCTCACCGAAGGGTAACGGGTAGAGAAACGCATTACCGAAGCCAACATCGGCAATGTAATTACTCCCTTCAACAGACTTGACTAACAAAATCAGATGATCGCGGATGGCGTATTCGTCGCGGCTGCTGGGGTTAACGACACCGCTCAATAAATGCACCTCGAACCCCAATTGACGCAACGCCCACGCGAATAGGCTATTCATCTCATAGCACCAACCGCCGCGCCCGCGCCGCACAATTTTGTCGAAAATTTGCTCAAAATCGAGCGTCAGCCGTTCACCCAGATGAATATCTAAATTTTCGTAGGGGATGCTGAGCAAATGGGCGCGATGCAGACCAAATAGCGTCTCGCGGCTCGGCGTGAGTGGCCCAACGTAGTTAATCCGGCGAAGATAAGCGTCTAACATAAAAAAGATGAAGGATGAAGGGTAAAGGGTGAAAGATGAAGGATGAACTGAATCTGTAATTCATCCTTCATCCTTCACCCTTCATCCTTCCAAAATTACTCTCCAGTTCCCTCAAGCCATGTGCCTTGATATTCGGGTTTTTCGACTTCGAGTGCGTCAATGGCAACCTGTAGCGGGCGGAAGGTGTCAACCATGACCGCCAACTCTTTGGTCTCTTTTGCGCCAATCGAGGCTTCGGTCATGCCGGGTTGCGGGCCGTGCGGCAGGCCGAATGGGTGCAGCGAGATGTCGTATTGCTTAATGCCCTTGCGCGACATAAAATTGCCTTCGCAGTAATAAATCACCTCATCGCTGTTGACATTTGAGTGCGAATAGGGCGCGGGAATAGCCTGCGGGTGATAGTCGAACAAACGCGGCACAAACGAACACACCACGAAGGCATCGGCCTGAAAAGTTTGATGCACCGGCGGTGGCTGATGAACGCGGCCTGTGATTGGCTCAAAGTCGTGGATGCTGAAGGCGTAGGGGAATAAATAGCCATCCCAACCGACGACATCGAGCGGGTGATGGTCGAGGATATGGCGCGACATGCTATCACGCACCTTGACGCGCACCTCAAACTCGCCACGCTCGGTATGGGTTTCCATCTCGCTAGGCGGGCGAAAATCACGCTCACAATAAGGCGCATGTTCGAGCAATTGCCCAAATTCGTTGCGGTAACGTTTGGGGGTGGTGATCTGGCTGGCGGTCTCGATGACAAAAAAACGTGCTTCGGGCGTGTCGAGTTCGAGCTTCCACGTTGTGCCAAAAGGAATGACCAAATAGTCGCCTGCCCCAAACGGCAATCGCCCAAACTGGCTGTGCAGCACACCGCTGCCCTCATGGGCAAACCACACTTCGTAGGCTTGGGCGTTGCGATAATAATAATCCATGCTTTGGGTGGGGCGGCTGACGCTCAGCGTGACATCGCTGTTGCCGAGCAAAATGCGGCGGGCGCTCACCGCATCCCCCCCACTGACGGTAGCACCAGTAGCAAAGGCGCGGTGGCGAATGGCCCCATAATCGGCATAGGTGGGCTTGACATCGCCCAAAAATTCGGTTTTTAGCACCCGCGGCGGCAAAAAGTGATGATACAAAATGGATTGCACGCCGCTAAACCCTTCTAACCCCATCACTTCTTCGCGATAGAGTTTGCCATCGGGTTTGCGAAATTGGGTGTGGCGTTTATGCGGTATTTGACCGAGTTTGTGATAGAAAGGCATGTTAGTTAATGGTTAATGGTTAATGGTTAATGGTTAATGATTAATTTGTTCATCATTAACCATTAACCATTAACCATTAACCATTATTAAAGAAAGGTGGCTATTTGCGCAAGTGGCTTTTTCTTGCTGGCAAAGGCTGGCACTTTGACATCATCGGCGGGGT
Source organism: uncultured Thermoflexus sp. (assembly GCA_964560745.1). Lineage (GTDB taxonomy): Bacteria > Chloroflexota > Anaerolineae > J036 > Brachytrichaceae > AQU-03. Next base: position 10,458 of record CAZLOF010000065.1, on the reverse strand, counting down.
AGCCGACGACGAGCAATAAAAATGGGCGCTCATTTTCGGGGCGGCCCAAAATTTGATTGAGAAACCCCATTGGGCTGGGGGTGTGGGTGAGCGAGACCAGCCCGGCATTGTGGATGGCGGTGATGAGCATACCGGTGGCGATACCGGTTGATTCGCTGGCGTAATAATTTTTGACCTTGCGGCCATCGGGTAGCACATCGTAGCCTTTGGCAAAAATGGCGATCAGGTAGGGCGCGTCTTCGAGAAATGGCTTATTAGGGTCTGTGCCTAATGGCGCGAGCGCATCAATCCATTCTTGTGGGGCACGACCATTGTAAAATTCGCGCTCTTCTTCCTCGGCGGTCACACGCAGTTTATGTTTAATGGCGGGGTCGCTTATAACCACAAATTGCCAAGGCTGCAAATTTGCGCCATTGGGGGCCGTGCCTGCGGTCAAAATACAATTCTCGATGATGTCACGCGGCACTGGGCGGCTGCTAAATTCGCGCACAGTGCGGCGACGGCGCAGATCAGCATAAAATTCGCTGGCGCGGCGCTGCATTTCGTCGGTAGCATATTCGCGGTAGTCGCTATGCGGTATGAGGTTGAGTGTTTCGGGCATATAGGTATAGTTTATCTAACTTTTATACCTTGCCACGCTTCTTTTGCTCAATTTCATTACATCGTCTGCTTGCGGTTCAAACCACGTTTATCAAAAAAAATCCGCCGGTCGCACATACAACCAGCGGCTTTTACAAATCTCCAAATCTCACCTTCTCCTCGGCGGCACACTCGCCCCACCCCCCGACGGCCCGACGGCTGTCGGGCGCGGCAACGGGGCGAGGGTGGAGGTAGCCCGCACCGTAGTGTGGCGGGTGGGTGTGGGCGAAACCGCCGCACCACCGCCAATGGCGCGTGAAGATGGGATGGGCGTACGGGTAGGCAATGGAACCGCCGCAGTCGTCAATGCACTCAAATCAAGCTCAAATTGCGTACCGGCCTCGTCTTGCAAAATCAACTTCGAGCCAGCCTCGGTAACAATGCGCAACTGCCCAGAGCTGGCAAAATGCTGGCTGGCCAAGCGTTCGCTGATTGGCCCCACCCCATCGCCCTGCTGCACCGATACAACCACCACGCCCTGCGGCAGGGCATCGCCATTCAGCGAGTTTCTGGCTCCGGCATACGCAATCACCATTCTGTCGTTGCCCTGCCACACCCAACGGTTGGCAATCTTATAAATCTGCCCGGGCAATGGTGCTTGCCCATCATCAATAATCGTGCCATCGCCGCCGCTGCGCCGATCCAAATTACCGACCAAGGTCGCACTATCATTCACCCCGCCACCGCGCCCATCTACCCGCACCGCACTGGGCAATTGGGGCGGCCCACTGCGGGCTTGCTGCATTTGCCGTTCGGCGGCCTGCTCCATATTTATCTTTGCCGCAATCACTTCATTCATGGCAATGGCAACTGGGTCACTGGCTGCAACCAAAGGTGGCGAAGGTGGCCCGTTCACAATTTCACCCCCGGGTGCCCCCGCAACAGTGCTGCTAATCGGAAATGGGAATTGCAAAATAGATGAACTCTCATTCCAACCAATATCGCTATTCCATCTCAACTCACGTTGCACGGTGCGGGCATCGCTATTCAGGGCGGTTAAAAGCTGGCGTTGCCCAAAAACCGGGCTATTACCCGTGTCAGCACATTCGCCCTCTTGGGTATCGCGGCAAGCCATCCACTGAGTAAGCGCGCCAGTATAGGTAATGGGTTTACCGGTATTAATATACGAATGTAAACTGAGCCGCGCCCATTGTTCGGCATTAATGCCATTAAACAAATAAATTTCGGGCAAGGCAAACGCTGGCTTGGCCCCCCACGAAATATACAACACGTCATTAAGTGTCCAGCCATTGGCGGGGCTAATATTGGGTCGCGCATTATAGGGACAACTATCGCAACTGCCAAAATTATAGACAGGGTATTGATAAGCCGAGGCATAGCCATCCATCCAAGCCCGTGTCGCTTGCACCGAATTCCAGCTCAATTCCATATCATTGGCCCCGGCCACCGATACGCGGCTGGCAATGGCTGGGTTGACCTTAATCCAGTCGCCAATCTCGTTCACCATCGTCGCCCATGCAATGCCATGTTCACGGGTAACAAAATTACCTTTCGTATTCAAAAAATAATTATTCGTGCCGACCGCTACCCTTAAGGCATTAAGCGTGGTTTTGTTCACACAATTGGCATAGCCGCGCATAAAATTTTTAACAGCGTTGCCAATTTGGCTAGTGCTAGCAAAACCCGCCATACCGTCATAAATCACCGTGCCATATTCGTTATTTTGCTGATGCGCCCGCCCAAACGCCAACACGGTTAGGCCACTCTCGCCATTCCGCCCTGCCACACAACCCATATCAAAATGACGCTGCTCGTTGATGGTTTTGATATAGCGTGACGTGGTAGTAGTCGCTGGCACATTGGGGTTCACCCCGCCCGGCTCAGATGTAACCGTAGGCACAGGCCGGGTAACAGTACTGGTCGCTCGCGCCGTTGTCGTTGCAACAATCGGTGTAACGGCTGGGGTCGTCACTGTGATAGCGGTTTGCTCGCTATTCAGGGTTAGCAACGGAAAATAATTTTGCGCCGGAACCACATTTAAGCGGTAAATTTTGCCCGCCGCAAAATCTGCCACATAAAGTTCACCATCCGCATCTTCGCCAAAGGTATTGATAATAAAGTTGGTATCAGCAATTAATGTGCTGCTATAAAGACCATTCGCCGAAGCACGCGCGGCCCAAATTCGCCCCGAACCCGTATCGCCATAAAAATATAACCCCTCAAGCCAAGGCAATTGCTCACCACGATAAACATAGCCACCAATGACGCGAGTATTTTGCGCCGCTGGGTATTCTAAAATGGGTTTGGTGATGGGCAAATTGCTGCTAGCGCAATTGCTGGTATACGCTTGGCTCCCCTCCCACTTGCTCCAGCCAAAATTAACCCCGGCCTTGGTTCCCGCCGGTAGCAAACTCACTTCTTCACGCAAAAATTCGCCGACATCGCCGACATATAAATCGCCGGTTTTGCGGTCGAATGAAGCCCGACGTGGGTTACGCAGCCCAAACGCAAAAATTTCGGGCGCGGTCTTTGGCACACTGGCCCCTGCTGGGGTGGTGTTAAAGGCATTTTCGGGCGGGCTAACATAAGTATTTTGGGCGATGACATTAATACGTAATAATTTGCCGCGCAAATCTTGTAAATTTTGCGCGGTGCAATACACATCTTTCGAGCCGCTGCCGTCGCCAGTGCTGATATACAAATAGCCATCTTTGCCAAAGGCCATCCAGCCACCATTATGCAATCGATTATTGGGGTGCGGAATGGTGAGAATAACCTGCCCGCTGGCAGCGTCAGCAAGGTCTGGGTTGGTCGATACTTTATAACGTGCAACCACAATATCGTTATTGGCGATGGTATAAAGCACATAAAAACGCCCATTTTGGGCATAATTTGGCTCAAAAGCCACACTTATCAACCCCTGCTCATCACCGCCACTATTCACAATATTGCTCACATCTAAAAATGGGGCAGGCATGGTCGCCTCATTCTTAATAATGCGAATTTTGCCTTTGCGCTCAACGACAAACAAGCGATTATCGTTAGCGTTAGCAATAAACCAGGGTTGGGCCAAACCTTCGGCTATTTGCACAAAATTATAAGAAACCGCCTCATTTTCAGCAGTTGTTGGCGCATTTTGCACTTGCTGCACATTGTCACGGGTTTCATCTTGCAAAGGGGTGCTAATCGAACTAACGTGCCCGAGATCTCCGGTGGCGCCGAGCATCATCACGCTCAACCCCAAAGCAATCAGGCTACGACGGGTGCGATTTGGTGTATTGTTAGCATCCATGTTGTATATTTACATTATCGCTTATGCCTAACGCCAACGCTGAAGTTTTAACAAAGCGCTGGCGCGCCGTCAGCTTAACGGCTCGTTGAGTTACCCATAATAATATGTTGACGTTAGTCAAAGGCCGTCAGGCTGACGGCGCTCCCTCCATACTATAAAATTAAACCGATATGAATCAACAATTTCGCACCCCCAGCGTATCTGTGTTGATAAGCATAGCACTGGGTCTCTGCACCGCCACCGCCCCGCGCCGTGGGGCGC
>CAZLOF010000065.1:0-6295 GCA_964560745.1 uncultured Thermoflexus sp. | reverse complement strand
CCGCGCCAACTGCCCCCAGCAAAATATTTATCCCCCTACTGCTCAATTCGCTCTACCCGTTCGAAATACTCGACAAAAGCATTGTGAAATATTCACCCCCAAAAAGCAGTGAAGAATTGTTTGTATTCACCGGCGCTTTGCGCAATAACAGCAAGCGGGTGGTGTTTGGGGCACAATTCACCGCCAATTTTTACAAACAAACCCAACTCATTCACAGCGCCACCCTCACCCCTATATTCGAGGCGCATTTTCCAAATAAAATCAATTATTTTCGCAACAATATTAGCGCCAGCATCGCCAGCGCAGACCATATCGAAATTGCATTGAAAACCTATAACGATATTAGCTTGCGCAGCTTCGCAGCTGTCAATATTATCAGCACATCGCCGCCACCCACCACCCCACCCGCCAATGGGCTATATAACTATGTATGGGTATTGCATAACCCCAACCCCTACCCATTGGTAGATGTGATCGCCGTAGCCGATAGCAACAGCGGTTATGTCAGCGCCGCCATAGGCGACATGGCCGCCAATGAAACCTTGACCCGCACCTTTACCATCAATTTGCATCCCTATTCAGCCTTGGCCGCCCAAGGCAGCACACTAACGGTGCGATAATCTTTAGATATGGATATCCCAAGCGATCTTTTTTTTGCCAATGTGGCCGCCAGTCAAATGGACGACTATGTGCATAGCAATGTGTTGTTTTATCCAATCGACACACTTGCCATCGTCGCCGCCGCAGCCAATAAAGGCATAACCTTACCTCAGCTATCGATTGGGGCTTGGCTAGAAACAGCTTGGCGCTTGACAGCAAGCAACCTCACCCCGGCCCAACGTACGCAATTCGAGGCCAACCGCGCCGAGATTGCCGCCATTCGCCAAAAAACCGGTGATGCTGCCAGCAATGCTTATGTGCAAAAAGCCCGCCGTGAATTTAAAAGCCGCCTCGATACATGGTCGTGGTATTTAGATGACCCTAAAAGTGGCGGGCGCTATGCCATACAAGTGCATCAACGGTTAAAACTGGCCTTGTTGTTAAATGATGTGCCACAACCCGAAAACGAAAAACATCGCCTAACAGCCTATGATATGCGTTTGCGCAGCGATTTTAAGCCAGGCAAGTTTGTGCTCGAGCCGCATCTGCAAACGGCTGCCCCCGCCACCCAGTTTTGGTGGCTGTATGGCGGGTTGTAATAGGCTATGCCTCAGCCACCGCGGGTGCAATAAGTTGAATATCGGTAATCGTCGCTGGGGCAGCCGCAACCAATAGCCGATTTGAATGATCTTTTGCCGGTAGTGGCGGAAGTTTAGTAATAATAGGGTCGCTAACTATTGACTTGCGTGTGGTATCGACGATGATAGGCGCAACCACTGTAAACCAAAAACGCGAGCCTTTACCAGTTTCGCTTTGCACCCCGACTTCGCCGCCCATCAGCTCGACCAAACTCTTGACAATCGCAAGCCCCAAACCAGTGCCCCCAAATGACCTTGTAGCGGTGCTATCGGCCTGCATAAACGGCTGAAAGATGCGTTCTTGATCATTTTTACTAATCCCAATGCCGGTATCGATAACCGAAAAGAGCAGCGTGATGGCCCCATCGGTTACCGATTGTGGCTGCACCCGAATTTGCACCCCCCCTTCTTGAGTAAATTTAATGGCGTTGCCAGCCAAATTGAGCAAAATTTGGCGTAATCGCTGGCTATCAATCATCAATTGCTGCGGCACTTGTGGTGTCACATCAAAATTAAAAAACAAATTCTTTTGCATGGCCTTGCTATTTAGCGTTGCTACCACTGTTTCGAGTACCGCTTTTACACTGCCAGCCGCCAATTGCAATTGCATGGCCTTGCCTTCTAGCTTCGAGAAATCGAGTACTTCGTTGATGATTTCATTGAGGTTGACACTGGCATCAAAGGCGGTTTGGGCATAACTCTTTTGTTCTTCGTCTAAACGGGTGTCGAGCAACAGTTCAAGATACCCTTCGATGCTGTGTAACGGTGTGCGCAATTCGTGTGACACCGTCGCCAAAAAGCCTGTTTTTAGTTCAACCATATGCAGCGCTTGATCGCGTGCTTCTTTCATTTTGTCTTGAAACGACTTAATGTGGGTTAAATCAGTAAACACACACACCGTTTCATCTAACAAACTTTCGACCATTTGAGGAGGGTATGAAATAAGCGAAGGCACAGTAGTGCCATCTTTGCGCCGCAACAAATATTGCCCCGAAAACGCCTGTGATTGGTGGGTGCGCTGATAACGCGGCTGATCGGCCCATTGTTCTTCGGCAAATAAATTATCAAAAGGTTGACCCACTAGCTCATCAGGGTTATAACCCAACAGGCTCGCCAAGGCTGGGTTAACATAATTAATATTGCCATTTTTGCCGATCAGCGATAACCCTTGCCCCATTGTTTTCATCACGCGGCGTGCCACATCGCGCTCGGTTTGCACTTGCGCATATAAGGCGCTATTGGCATAGGCGATCGAAGCCAAATGAGACAATTGATTGAGCAAAGTAACATGCTCATCGCTAAAATACGCGCCATCGCGATTATTGGCGAACTCTAACACCCCAATCACTTTTTTATTATGAATAAGCGGGGTAACACAAACTGATATTAGTCCATATTGACTAAAAGCCGAAGATCGATAAGCCGAGTGACCATAATCATTGGTCACTTCGGTTTTGCCAGTTTGCCAAACATGAATCGCCAAATTGTTATCAAACTTAGTCAGCCGATTGCCGCGCAAAGCCCGAAATAAACCTGTGCCATAGTGAATAGTCAAATTTTCGCCTTCGCGGTCTTGCAATAAAACGCTGGTATGGTTGGCTTGCACCAAATCGGCGGCGCGACGCATGATATAGCTCAACATATCATCCATCGTCAATTGGCGCATCACGTTTTGGGTCACATCATTCAAAATCTCCAACCGCGATGAGCGCTCTTGTAATTTTTCGCTTTGCAGCCTAAGTTGCTTGGCCAAGTCGCCACGCGATTGGTTAGAGATTTGTAGATCGGCAATGGCCTTTGCCATAAAAAACTGATGTTGGGTCAGCACGCGAAAAACGCCAACCAAGATGACAATGACACCTGTCACCAACATCAATACAGTCGCATTATTGCCAGCCTCATCATGTAACCCGCGTGTAATTAACAAACTGGCCACAATAATCGTAACAATTGAGTTGAATAATGCCAAACGTTGCGCGATTTTTGACTGTAAAACCGGTAAGATCAATACAAAGACCAAAATAGGGGCCAACATGGTCACAATGCCACCATAGGTCGTAATAACCGCGCTAAAAATACTATCGAGTGCGGTCACAATTGACATGATGCCTAGTGCTGGTATCAAATGCCCACGCTGTGCAAGTTTTCTCGAAAACAGCAAAATACCAATCGCAACAAATGAAATGGCAGCGGCAAACAAATGACCATCTTCAAAATCTTCGGCAATTGCAGCAACAATATTAACAAGAATATTAATACTACTAGCGACTATGGGCCAAAAAAAGTAATTGACCGCTTTACTAAACTTATCGCTCTGCGATAGGTTTTGTGCGGTTAATTGCCCTTTATTTTTATCATCAGTCGTTTTAGCCGAAGGGTTCTTGGGATGTGGAATAGAAGCCATGACAAATATAAAGTGTTGTTGATCTTGGACAACACAACGTAATTATAGAAAAAATAGGGCCTTATCGAATCGGGCTTCTAGCCCATCCCTAATATTGGAAATTATCTGGGGCAAACTTGAAACTTACAACGACAGGGGCTAGGACAAAATTCCGGCGAATGACAGATTGCATCAATTGGCTTAATCATTACAATTAATTTAGTAAAAATCATTAATTGGTTTATTTATTTATTCACATCGGAGTCATCATCAATGAAAAAAAACTTACTTACCCGTCGTAAAGGTTTAACCCTTGCGGCCTTGTGTGCCGCAGCCCTAGCACTATTCACAACTGTTTCACGGCCTGCCGATGCCGCTGGGCCACAAGGTAGCCTATCAATCGCTATGCGCGTCAGCCCGGCCCAAACTCAAGTCAATGTCGGCGAAACGACATCGGCACTGGTGCGTTTTGTTGATCGTAGTGTCGGCTGCAATGTCAATGTCAATAGCATTACACTCAATGCCATTCCGGTATCATTGTTTCAAATTAGCCCACCTACGCTCGATACCAGCAAAGAGCGCATAGTCGAAGCCCGATTTGACCTACAAGCCATAACTGCCGGAACAAATATATTACGTGCTGTCGTTTTGGCCGAACACAATTGCACTGGCAACCCAGAAGCCATTGACTTTGATGCCGATTCTTTAAGCATAACGGTCAACGATACAGAGCCGCTGCGCCCTGTGGGTGTCAGTGGCCCTTTGGCCCCGCCCAATATTACAAACCCGCCACCCACTGCCGAGCCAACCTTAACCCCGACCCCAGCCTTACCAACCGCTACCCCACCCCCGGGGCGCATCATCCGCATTATTCGGCTGCCCTAAGGTTCAGTTATTAGTTATTAATGTCGCCGATTACACTATACCCATCACTACCTGTGGCAGTGATGGGTATAGTGCAATCGGCTCTGTTTTTTTACACCACCCAAATGTTACGCCCTAGCGCTTGCGCCAACAAAGTGCAATGACGCTGCGCCTCCCATAATTCCATGCTAGCTTCGGCCCGCAAGTGGGGCAAAATATCGGCCCGCACCACAATATCGCCTCGCTCAATATGGCAGGTCACCCCACGCACAATTTGCCGCCGCCCGCGCTCCAAATATTCAGCCAAGCGCACCATACCAGCCAGCACCCGCGCACGTGACACATCATCTTTTACAAAAATATCGGCATATTGGTCACAATCTGGCTCGCCTTTGCGATGATAACGTGTCATCAAACCAATTAGCGCGATTTCACGATGGGTAAACGCGGGTAAATCACCACTTTCAATCAAATATTGCGAATGTTTATCGTGATTGTAATAACTGACGCTATAACCGATATCATGTAACAAAGCGCCCGCGCACAACAATTCACGCTCAGCCGCCCCAAACCCGTGCAACGGACGCAACGTATCAAACAAATCGCATGCCAATTTGCGCACGTGAAACGAATGCTCATGCCATGCCTGATATTGATGCGCCATATTATCGACCGCAAATTGGCGCGGGTTGACAAACAGCGGCGGGGCCTGCAAGTCGGCATGAGGCTGGTCATCCTTTAAAAATTGCTCAAAAAATGCCCCCTCGCGCACCCCAGTGCCGCTAATCAAAATCGAATCAAACTTGCCCACCCGCGCAATGGCGCGAATGACCAAAGCCCCACCCAAAATCACATCAGTGCGTTCTTCATTCATGCCCGGCATCTTTTCAAGCTCACTTAGCGTCATCCGGCTCATGCGTTTAATCAAACTATCTAACGCATCGACACTCAATTCATACCCATGAATGCGATCCATCGGATAACTGCGCGTTTCTTGGTCGAGCTTAGCCAAGGCCCGCGCCGTGCCCCCTGACCCAATCAACGGCGCAGGCGATTTAAGCCGCGCTAACTGCTGCGACAAACGTTCACTCACATAGTCATAGAGCGCCTCAATTTGCTTGCGCGAAGGTGGCGTGCTGGTAAAAAAACGCTCACTCATGCGCACCGCCCCCAATGGCAAACTAAACCCATGCCGCACTTGGCGGTTCACCACCTGTGTTACCTGCGCACTGCCGCCACCTACATCAAACATAAAACAATCATCATGCTGAAAGGCGTTAATCATGCCGAGATAACCATAATAAGCCTCTTCCTCGCCGCTCAATACACGCAGTTCTACCCCACACGCCGCTTTGGCGCGTTGTAAAAACACCTCTTGATTGCTCGCATCGCGGGTGGCGCTGGTCGCCAATGCAATCACTTTATCGACCTGCGAAGCCTTACATAACGAGCGAAAAAGCGTCAATGATTCAAGCGCCCGCCGCATCGGTTCCTCATGCAAAGCCCCATCTGGGCCAATCCCCTCCGCCAGCCGCACCCGCTCCCGCACCTGATCAACCAATTTATACGACACCCCCGGCTCACACGCATAAATCACCAAACGCGATGTATTTGAGCCAAGGTCAATAACCCCAATTTTTATCATTATTAGCTGCAAGTATAGCCATGAGCCATGAGCTTTAAGCTATGAGCCATGAGCCATGAGCCATGAGCCTTGAGCCATGAGCCTTGAGCCATGAGCCTTGAGCCTTGAGTTTTAGCTTTTAGGTTACAGCTCGCAACTCATGGCTCATGGCTCATGGCTCAAGGC
>CAZLOF010000064.1:6860-12578 GCA_964560745.1 uncultured Thermoflexus sp. | reverse complement strand
GGATAGTGCAATCGGCGAAAACCTCTAAAAAAGACCTTTCTACCAAGCGCTAATGTCTTTAAGACCTTAGCACTTGAGCGCTAATCAAGCACAATTAAATCAATCGAATAGACATCTAGCTTGAGCGAATGGCCTTCGGCAACAACACTAATCGACTTGATGGCTTGGGCATTTGGGACAGCATTTAACAAATTTTCAGACTCAAACACCTCACGCTCACCCGGGCGTTTTTTTAAATGCCGCAATTGCGCATTGGTGCGCACATAATCAGGCAATTGGGCATTGGGGATACCGCGCACATAAAACCCCTGAATCCATTCGCGCTGATTGCCATTTTTCTCTTGAAACACAATCTTAATCATCAGGGGGCATTCGCTGCCCTGCCCACCACATACATCTAAAGATTGATAAGCAATCGCAAACTCGGTGCGCAATACCACTTTGCGGCTATTTTCAATCGAGGCATCGATCTGCTGCGACAAACTGGTGCTGCTGGCGTTAATCCCCGCCCGTTCAATCGTAATAAACGAGGTCTTGTCGCCACGTGTTACAAATAATTGGCCCGGTTTATCATCGACCAAAGCCGTCGTTGCCGCATATTTCCAATCCAACTGATCATCAAAAAATGGGCGCTCAAAATGATGATTCCGCACCAAATTGCGGGACGATTGTGGCTGCAATTGGGCCGCCTGCCCAATCTGCAATTTGGCCTGTTGCCCCGCCACAACAGTTACAAGGGCATTGGTTGTATTGGTCAATACAGATTGCACTTGGGCCACACCATTCATCACTTGAACCGTCGTCGCCTCTGCACCATGTTCGAGGCGTATCGGGTTCGCCGAAATTGCATCGACATTTAAGCTATATAAACCTTCATCCAAACGGGCCATCCCATATGGCGTGTTTACCTCAAGCCGAAAATCATTTGCATCAAAGATTTGCACATCGGCCCGACCGGTTAACATCTCGACCACCACTTGGGGTGAACGCACACTACGCCAAAAACGTGGGGTGCGGGCCAATACGACCCGCACCTGTGTGCCAGCATACAAGTTCATGGTCGCAAATGGCCCGCTGTCTTGACTAACCGCAAATACCAACAACCCCACTGATTGTTGCCCATCATCATCAACCGTAATCAAGGTGCCATCTTCGACCAGAAAACCATTCAAATCGACGAAACTTGCTCGCAACGCATTGGGTTCAAGTGTAAGCACCTTGCCAGCCTGCAAACGAATATGACTATAAGCCGGCAAAGTCGCGTTATTAATGAGCGACAAAACCGTCGTTGGCACACCGATAACCAACAAACAAAAAATAATAAACGCCGTCAGCAATACTAGCCATGCTAACCGTTCCGGGGAGTTTTTCATTTTGGATTTACGATTTTATCGAAATTTACAAACACGCCTCAATAATCGATCATTCGATCATGGAGTGCCGTCATTTTGACGGCTTTTTGATACCCATTCAACGTTATAGCAAATCCCTAAAAGATAAAGGTCCGATTTCACTATCTAGCCCCAAAAGCTACGCATTTGGGGCTAGATAGTGAAATCGGTAAAACTTCTCATCAAAATGCCGGCAAGATGTCGGCGCTCCATTTGGCGGCGCTCCGTCAATCGTAAATTCCAAAATACAAATCTAAAAACGCTGATTGCTCCATTTCCAATTTGACCGCGTGTTGCCGCGCGCAACATCGCTGCCAATATGTGAAGCGGCTTGATCATGTTGATGCGCCACAAACGTAGCCGCAATTGCAGCAATATCGCACAATGGATAGCCTTGGCCTTCCATCGAAAAGCGGTCTTCGATAAAACGGGTATCAAAATTACCGGCTTGAAAACGTAAGCTGTTAAACAATTGTTGATGGAAGGGCGTATTGGTGTGCACCCCCATGATACGCAATTCATCCAAAGCGCGGCGCATCCGCAAAATGGCCTCTGGGCGTGTGTCACCCCATGTCACCAATTTAGCGATCATCGAATCATAATAGGGTGTAATCTCCATGCCTTCATAAACGCTGCTTTCGATCCGCACCCCCGGCCCAGTGGGAAAATGCACATGGGTGATTTTGCCGGTGCTGGGGATAAAATTATTGAAGGGGTCCTCGGCATTAATCCGCGCCTCAATCGCCCAGCCTGTTTGCTTAATATCCTCTTGTTTGTAACGCAATTTGCGCCCACGCGCAATACGAATTTGCTCTTTAACAATATCAATGCCGGTTACACGTTCAGTCACGGGATGCTCTACCTGTAACCGCGTGTTCATCTCCATAAAATAATAATTGCCTTGTTTGTCGTATAGACATTCAATGGTGCCGGCATTGGTGTAATTGACCGACTGCGCCGCTTTCACACACATCTCGCCCATTTTGCGGCGGGTCGCTTCATCTAAGGCTACTGAGGGCGATTCTTCAACCACTTTTTGGCGGCGGCGCTGCAAACTACATTCACGCTCACCAAGATGAATAATATTGCCAAACTGGTCGCCCAACAATTGAAATTCAATATGCCGCGCCCCTTCGACCATGCGCTCTAAATACAAACGCCCATCATTAAACGCCGATTCGGCCTCGCGGCGTGCCGCTGCAAGCAACCCGGGCATATCTTCAATCTTGCGCACTTCGCGTTGACCCTTGCCGCCGCCGCCGCCGCTCGCCTTTATTAATAGGGGGAAGCCAATTTGCGGAGCCAATGCCAATAATTCATCATTGGTCAAATCAGTTTCGGCCTCGGTGCCCGGAATCACATTTACGCCATTACGCATCACGGTGGCACGTGCTACCGCTTTATCGCCCATTTTGGCAATTGCGTCGGGCGATGGGCCAATAAAAATAATCCCAGCGTCGATACAAGCTTGAGCAAATTCTTCTTTTTCAGCCAAAAAGCCATAACCGGGGTGAATAGCATCTACGCCGTTTTTACGGGCAATATCAATGATTTTATCGATGCGCAAATAACTCTCGCGGGATGCCGCTGGGCCAATACAAAAGGCTTCATCGGCATAGCGCACATGTAAGGCGTTACGATCAACCTCTGAGTAAACGGCTAAGGTAGCGATGCCAAGTTCTTGACATGCCCGAATGATGCGAACGGCAATTTCGCCGCGGTTTGCAATGAGAATTTTCTTAAACATGGGTTGCTTGGTGATTTTACCTGAATGAAGAAGGCACTTAAAAAGTGCTTCATCCACCAACTAAAAGCCAAAGCTCACCCTGTTAAAAATTGCCATTTAAAATAACCGCGGCATCTGCCGCCGTAACCAACGCATTGGTATATTGTCGCCAAGGGATCGGCGCACGTGCCACAATACTCGCGTTGCCATTCGCATCAACCGTAAACGTCGCAACACGATCCAACACCCCATTTTCCTTACGGGTCAACATCAGTTGATAAGGGCGATCTGGCGGGGTGAGCGGCAATCCGGTTACCGTAAATAGGCCGGGCTTACCCGGCGCACACACCAAACGCGCACTGGCTTTGCTGGCTGGGTCAGCCGATGCAATCTTGACATTTATTAAATCAGGCGAAGCCAAAATATCATTCACCAGCGCCGTCCGTTGTTGTTCAAGCAACAACTCACCTTGCTGCAAACCAATGGTCTGTGACAAACGATAATTCACCGTGCCCATTGCCAACACCGCCAATAGCGATGCCAAGGCCAACCCACGTGAGGGTTGCAGCCAAAATGACTTGATAAATTGCAGCAAACCCGATTCAGGATTGGGTTTGCTGGTCGTTTTCGGCAGCGATTTAATGACCGGAATCGGTGTCGTGACCCGTCGTGCTGATGTGATCGTATCGCCATTGGCAGCAGATGAGGCCACCTTGGTGAGCGTCGGCGCAGGCTGGCTAACAACCTGTCGGGCGCGATTGGCAGAAATAGCCGCATCGGCTCGCACCGCTTGACGCAATTTTTCTTCGAGATGACTAGGCGCTTGTAGGATGGGCGCAGTGTGAACCAACAAATGTGCAATTTGTCGATATTCGGCAAATGTTTTACGCGCCGCTTCGTCAGTTTTTAGCCGCGTCTTTACGATCTCACGGTCAGCAGGGGCAAGCGCATCTAGCGCCGCCAAGCCAAGCAAATCTTCCCAGTCGTCAGCTTGAGGGGGCGGGGCTTCAGTCAATTCACTCATGTCTTGTATCGCTTTGTGTTTTTATGCACAGCTATAAAGTAATATACGTTAAAAAGCTGGTTTTAGTTCATGTCAGCGGCTAATCTGTTACGCCAATGAAAATAGCGTACCAAACAGCCACGAATTAAGTGCCCGCACAATTGCCGGAGGACGATTGCCCTCCCCATCGCCTTGGCGCACAACCATTGCTTCGCGCAATTTATCCATTGCCAACCGCACACGGCTTTTAACCGTGCCCAATGGGATTTTAAGATGATCTGATAACTCTTGTTGGGTTAACCCACCAAAATACAGCAGATCAACACACTCGCGTTGTTCACCCGGCAAATCCTTCATCGCAACCGACAAATCAATATCGGCAGCAACGTCAGGGGTATGAGGCGCGATCCCATTCGGTGAAGCATGTAATATTTCAGCATACTCATCTAACGAGGTATGATCTTCACGTCCAGCACGTTTGCGTACAAGATCAATCGCCTTACGTCGGGCAATCACACCCAACCAAGTAGATAGCGATCCTTTATCGGATTCGTATGTAGACCCTTTTTTCCACAAGGTCATAAATACGTCTTGAGAAATTTCTTCGGCGTCGGCTTGGTTACCAAGGACGCGCATAGCGACAGAGAAAACGAGATTAGCGTAACTGCGATGAATCGTGATAAGCGCATCTTCGTCACCGCTGGCGATACGGCGCAACAAATCGGCATCACTCATGCTGATGCAAGTGTAACAGATATGTTGCAGCGTGACATCGGGCGGATGACGCATATTTGATTTTAATGAAAGATTTAAGGCACTTAGAAGTATCTTTGCAACAATTAGGGAAAAAACCAAAGACGTAATGTCGAAATCACCATATGGTGATTTCGACGAAAATTTATTTTATTTACCTTGATTTATTGAAATGCTTAAGAATATTGAGTACACTAGAGACATTCGTGTCTACATTTAGGGGGGAAATTAAATTATGGTTCAGCGGGCTAATGATGATCGTGTTCATGGCCTGTACCAATGCCATGAGTATGACACCCCTCCCCGTTGCGACGCTCACCTCAACACCACCATCGCCCTGCCCGCTTAGTACACAATCGCCGCGTTATCTGTTGGTGCAACCACTGCCGCCTCAAATTACAACTTCAGAATATGCGCTAGATATACGTCTATCAAAAGTCGCAAACACAATTCAAGGGGCAACAATCATTACCAGCAGCGCCAGCTTAGGCCCCAATGGCGGGTTACGTATTGAAACAAATACAGGGGTGTTTAACACCAATCTTATTCAAATTGAACCCAATCATACGCAACGAATTACGGTCACAGTTGAATTTGAAGATTTTGCGCTTGGCCTCTTCCCCGATGCCAGCGGCAAATGTGTAACAGTTGCCTATGAGCGCACCTTGCAAACCCGCTCAGATATTAATGGGCGGCCCCTGATTTTTGCGGCCCCTGCACTCACCCCAACCCCAATTGAAACAGAGCAAGCAAAACCACAGGCAATTAATACCAGCATTGCACCTGCGATCATCACTGCAACCAGCGTACCGAAACCCAATGCAAGCATCACAAGCACCCCAACT
>CAZLOF010000064.1:0-6850 GCA_964560745.1 uncultured Thermoflexus sp. | reverse complement strand
CCCCAACTGCCTGTGTGCCCAACGCGGCTTTTGTTGGCGATGTCAATACCCCTAACCCAAGCACGATGCCAGCCCAAAGCCCATTCACCAAAATATGGCGGGTACGCAATACAGGCACTTGTAGCTGGGAGAGTGGTTATCTCTTAGTGCCGGTCAGTGGCAACACCTTTGGGCTTAACCAACCCGCCGTTATCCCCAATATTCCCGTAGGGGCAATCTCAGATTTGGCTTTGCAAATGCAGGCCCCTACCAACGCAGGCAGCTATACCGGATTTTGGCGATTACGCACCCCAGCAGGCAAATTATTTGGCCCCTTTTTATCGGTAAATATTACGGTGGCAAAATCGGTAGAAAAGCCAACACCCATAGCAACACCAGCCATCGCGGGAGCAAAAACAACCACCCCTAAAATAAACGCTACAGCCACCCCCAAGCCATGTGATGGGGTTCCTACCCTCGGCAATTTTGAGGCACAACGGGTTAGCCCACGCAGCAATATATTTACTTTGCGCTGGGGTGCGGTAAACAACGCCGATATTATCGAATTGGACAATGGGTTTGGCCCCGTTAAGACACCCGGCGAACGCAATGTGTTGATTAACCGCGATACCACTTTTCGGTTGATGGCCCGCTGCGGGGCCAATACCATCTTCCGTGAAGTTGTATTAACGTTTGTGCGTTAGCGCACAAACGTTCATCAGTCATCATTTTTCATACTGATAAACACCAGCAAAGCACTCATGATCTGGGTTAGGCGAGCAGCGCTCGGCAAGCCATTCCAGTCATTAGACATCCAACTGCCAAACCATTCGCTGGCAACCACTTGAAAACCAGTGAACCATACCATCAAACCGCTAAACAAACCAGCAATGCTCAGGCGTTTCGATTCGTGAAAGGTCTGGCTATCTTTCTTAGCTGCAAACAACATAGCAAGACCGCCAAGGCTGCACAATACCGCCACCACCGCCTCAAAGGCAATCACCAACCCGTAAAAAATATGATACCAACGTGGCGACGTAATAGCACGTTTGCGTGTAGTGCTGTCAGGGAAAGTCGTGTCCATACTCAAGACATGCGACACAAAGCGATAATTGGTCTTGTAATCGGTTAAATTGCCAAATACGACAATCGCGGCGAATAAACCCATTGACAATGACAGCACGGCCTTGCTCAGGCGGATGATGAGGCGAATTGGCATGGCGAGATTATACCGAGGCCAGCTAATCTGGGGCAACCACAATCTCTTTGGCCTGAAAACCAAGCGTCAGCCCACACCCACGCTCGGCCATAAGCGCCACTGTCACCCGATTAGGCCGCGCAGTATAACTAGCCCGTGCGCCGGGTGGGGCAATTTGCCACAAGCCATCCAGCGTCACCAACCAAATCGCGGCCTCAGCGGCCTCATTCATGGCGGCAGAATGGCTATCACTATAAATGACGCGATAGCCATCCGCATAAGTCGTGCGCCTCACATCAACCACCCGCTGCGCCCCAGCCCGCACCAAGGCCCCATCTTTTTGCGCAAGCCGCAACGCGGCGCGGGCGGCTTGCTCGGCATTAAGAATGGGGCACACTAACTCATAATTTTGGGCGGTTTCAAGCCCAACTGGCATTTGCAAATCGGCAGGCAACCGCTCGGCAGCGCTACAAGCGCTCAGCAATAACGCAACCGCTAGCATGTAACTGGCGCGTAAGAGTAGCTTCATTTGGTTTTGTCAAAGACATGTCACCCGCACCGGAACCCCACTAAACGCCGCGTTGCCGGTCAAGTCATCCAAAAATACCTCATCCGTCAAATCATTGATGCTGACTCCGGCGCGGCGTTGCGCCACCCGCAAGCGCACCCCAGCCCGATCATGCCCCCAGCCATGCGGCATACTCACCACGCCCGGCATCACCTCGTCGCTTATCTCAAGCGGCAGCGTCACCTGCCCCACCCGCGATGCCACTGTCACCGACTGCTGAGCAGACAACCCACGCGCTGCCGCGTCGGTCGGGTGCATCAACAAAGTGCAACGATCTTTGCCACGCATCAACCGGTCACTATTGTGCATCCACGAATTATTCGAGCGCAATTCGCGGCGACCAATTAACATCAGGTCGTAAACCTCCGAGGCCTTAAAGACCTCGGAGGTTTTAAAGACCGCCTGCACCCGCGCCAAATCTTGCACAAACAAGTCGGGCATCAGTTGAATGTGGTGATCGGCAGTAAAAAGGCGCTCGGGCAAACGCGGCTGCAATGGGCCAAGATCAACCCCGTGCGGCTCGGCCTTTAGCTTATCGAGCGACAAACCAGCCGCGCCATAAGGGCCATAGCGCAAACCCAAATCAAGCAAGGCCGCGGGTGTCACCTGCTTTGTCGCCGCCGACCGCACCTCTGCCGCATCGGGTTTGCGCCCACTCAGCGCCTGCACCAAAGCTTGATAAATTTGCCAATCGTGGCGCTGGTCTGGCCCCGCCGCAAACAATGGCGGCGAATATTTGGCGCTATTGTGAATGGCTAAAACATGAAAAATCAAGTCATAATGCTCACACTCTAAGCCCGCCGTCGGCGGCAAAATAATATTGGCGTGGCGCGTGGTCTCATTAATATAGATATCGATGGCGACCATAAACGCTAGCCCAGCAAACGCTACATCCAACTGCCGGCCATTTGGCGTAGACAACACTGGGTTACCCGCCACCGTCAGCATCGCGCGAATTTGGCCCTCGCCCGCCGTCAACATCTCTTCGGCCAAAGCCGCCACCGGCAGCTCACCCGCAAATTCGGGCAAACCGCGCACCCGGCTGCGCCAACGCCCAAATTTACCGGCGCGAGGCGCATCCACCGAGTCGATGGCAGGCGTGGTAAACATCGCCCCACCCGCGCGGTCTAAATTGCCCGTCACAATATTCAGCGCATTGATCAGCCATTGGCACAAGCCACCAAAACGCTGCATCGACAAGCCCACCCGCCCATAACACACCGCGCTCGGCGCGGCGGCAAACTCGCGGGCCAAGCGCACAATTACCTCAGCCGCAATACCCGTTGCCGCGCTCACGGTCTGTGGCGTATAAGCCGCCACACACTCGGCCAAGCCAGCTAACCCATGGGTGAATTGGGCCAGCCGCCCGGGTTTGGCTAACCCTTCGGCAAAAATCGTATTCAACATCGCCAACAACAGCAACACATCGCTATTTGGCTTAATAAAAACATGCTCATTGGCGATCTCGGCGGTCTCGCTGCGGCGTGGGTCAATCAACACAATCTTGCCACCCCGTTGTTTAATGGCCTTGAGATGCCGCTCGATGCCGCCAGCGGTAATCAAACTGCCATTCGAGGCCAGCGGATTGGCCCCCAAAATGAGAAAATAATCGGTGCGGGTCACATCGGGAATGGGCAACAAAAACTGATGCCCAAACATATGCCGCGCCACAAATTGATGCGGCAATTGGTCAACCGAAGTCGCCGAAAAGACATTTTGGCTGCGCAAGGCCTTGATGATGCTGGCGTTAAACAACATACTACCGACATTGTGCACATTTGGGTTACCCAAATAAATGCCCACCGCATTATTACCATGGGCCGCCTGTATACGCCGCAAATTGCTCGCCACCTCATCAATTGCCTCATCCCAGCCAATGGCTTGCCAGCCGTCCGCCGTCCGCCGCATCGGTGTTTTTAGCCGGTCGGGGTCGGCATACACATCTTGCAGGGCAATGGCTTTGGGGCAAATGTGGCCTTTGCTAAAGGGGTCGGCGTTGTCGCCTTTGATGGCAATAATGCGTTCATCGTTCATTTCGATAGCAATGCCGCACATGGCTTCACACAGGTTGCAGGTTCGGTAATGGGTGTGAGTAGTTGGGGTTGACATGGGGATCATGGCTTATAGGGTTGCTGGTTCAATGAGTAACACCTGACCGGGCTTTGCGGTTTCGAGTGCTTCATTTAATTGAGGAACAAACGGTAATAGCATTTCAAGTTTGTTTGCCCGAACTCGTAAGGTGATAACAATGATATGTCTATGTTCCAAATTTTGCTGATAACGCATATTTTGATCAACTGTAATTAACACATCAAATAAATTATCTGCAAGGGCTAATAGCTTTTCATTTGTGATTGATGCCCAGCCCATTTCAACTACAGTCACAACTTGATGTGTGGCAATAGCCTGCTTAAATCATTTAGGGACATTTTCGTCCAACAAAATTCTCATATTACGATGGTTTGATTAGCCGCATATATCTATTTTGCCACACAATAAACATGTGTTAAAAGTTTACCAAAAGCACGAAAAAAATTTAATAAGCCGTGCTAAACTCCCTTCACCATGAGCACATCCTCTATCGAATTACGTTTTCCCAAAACCGCCGAAGTTGCCGAAGTGTTAACCCCCAAAGCAATCGAATTTTTGGCGGCCTTGCACCGCAATTTCAACGCCCGGCGGCTGGCGCTACTGGCGCGGCGGGTCGAGCGGCAAGCCGAGATCGATACCGGTAAATTACCCGACTTTTTGCCCGAAACCAAGCACATTCGTGAGGCCGATTGGGTGGTCAAGCCCATTCCGGCCGATTTGCGCAACCGCCGCGTCGAGATCACCGGCCCCGTTGACCGCAAAATGGTGATTAATGCCCTCAACAGCGGGGCCAATTGTTTCATGGCCGATTTTGAAGATGCCAACTCGCCGACCTTGGCCAACAATATCGAAGGGCATATCAACCTGCGCGATGCCATTCGCGGAACCATCAGCTTTAGCAACCCCGACGGCAAACACTATAAGCTCAATGACAAAATCGCCACCCTGATTGTGCGCCCACGCGGTTGGCATTTAAACGAAAAGCATATGTTGGTCGATGGGGTCGAAATGAGCGGCAGTTTGTTCGACTTCGGGCTATATTTCTTGCACAATGCCAAGGCTTTGCTCGACAAAGGCAGCGGCCCCTATTTCTATTTGCCCAAACTCGAAAGCCACCTTGAGGCGCGGCTGTGGAACGATGTATTCAATTTCACCCAAGATACGCTTGGTTTTGCACGTGGCACCATCAGCGTCACCGTATTGATCGAAACGATCTTGGGCGCGTTTGAAGAAGATGAGATTTTGTGGGAGCTAAAAGACCACATCGTTGGTCTAAACTGTGGGCGCTGGGATTACATTTTTAGCTATATCAAAAAACTGAGCAAACACCCAGAATACATGCTGCCCGACCGCGCCTTGGTCACGATGGTATCGCCCTTCATGCGGGCGTATTCGCTCAACACCATCAAGACCTGCCACCGCCGCAATGCCTATGCCATGGGGGGCATGGCCGCTCAAATTCCGATCAAAAACAACCCCGCCGCCAACGAAGCCGCACTGGCACGGGTGAAGGCCGACAAAGAGCGTGAAGTCGGCGATGGGCACGAAGGCACTTGGGTGGCGCATCCAGGCTTGGTGCCGATTGCAGCAGCGGCCTTTGCCAAGATGGAGGGCGACAACCAATTGCATCGCAAACGCGAAGATGTCAACGTCAGTGCCGCTGATTTGTTGGCCCCCGCCAGCGGGGCCATCACCGAGCAAGGTGTGCGTATGAATATTGGGGTTGGGGTGCAATATCTTGAGGCGTGGCTGCGTGGCAATGGCTGTGTGCCGCTGTATAACCTGATGGAAGATGCCGCCACCGCCGAGATCAGCCGCGCCCAAGTGTGGCAATGGCTGCATTGTGCCGCCACCCTCAGCGATGGCCGCACCCTCACCCCCGCCCTGTTTGATGAACTGCTGAATGACCAAATGCAAGTAGTGCGTCACGAGGTCGGTGATGACCGCTTTGAGGGCGGCAAATTTGAGCTTGCCACCCAGCTCTTCCGCGACATGACCCTCAGCAATCAGTTTGCCGAGTTTTTGACGCTGGCAGCGTATCAGCATATTGATTAGGAAGCCGTGAGCCGTGAGCCATGAGTGATACGCTAAAACCTCGGAGGTCTGATCGCCAATTTCGGGAATAGCACAAAATTCGCAAAGACACACCCGGTTTGCCCCCAAACATGCCGCACCGCACCCAAATCCGCAGGAGATGCGGCGCACGCCAAAAAACTGGCAAACCCAAAATGGGTAAAACGTGCCGTAATGCGATGCAGCCATGCACAGCATTTACCTTGATGTTTATCGCCAAACCGACAGCCGCACCCTGTTGCGCAAAATGGACGCGACGCGCCATATCATTGACGCTAATGGTTTCAGTATCCGCAAACGGATCGATTTTTTTGTAGCGCCCGTTCTGGTATGTGATGTGACCCCTTAAAAGTGCCAAACTCTATTAGCTTCCACAGCGTAGCCGTGGAAACCAATGGAAGCCAGATAGTGAAATCGGCAAAACCGTTCATCAACTCGAAAGCTGCTCTAACAAACAAAAATTTACAATTTTTACCTTGACAATCTTGAAACATCGGATAGACTATAGGATAGTGATCGTTGAAACGCTACTGCACAAAGAGTTCCTCACCCAATCGGTGAGCAATCTCTGCACGCTGTTGTTTATATAAACAAGCCCCAATTGTGGTTTAAATTAACCCATAATTGGGGCTTTTGTGTTTTTAACGAAAAAACAAAAAACGGAGAATTTTATGAAGCAAACTGTCACCATAACGATAAACGGGGTTACACATACCCGTGAGGTCGAACCGCGTACGCTGCTCGCCAGCTTTATCCGCGACCATGTCGGCCTAACCGGCACCAATATTGGCTGTGATACCAGCCAGTGTGGCGCCTGCGTGGTCCACATTGATGGTGAGCCGGTCAAGAGCTGCACGACGCTGACTGTGCAAGCGAACGGCGCGAACGTCACCACCATCGAAGGCATGGCTCAAAACGGCAAATTACATGCCGTTCAACAA
>CAZLOF010000063.1:2032-12613 GCA_964560745.1 uncultured Thermoflexus sp. | reverse complement strand
GTATACCATCACCGTGCCAGCCAACGACACTTACACGGTGGTGTATGGCTTGCCATCGGGGTATTTGGCTGGTGTGAACCCGACCAGCAACAGCGACAGCAGCACAAATGACAAGAACCATACCAACGGCGTGAGTGTGGTGATTACGACGAGCAACAACCTGAATATCGACTTTGCGTTGAAGCAAGAGATGTTGATTGGCAACCGTGTGTGGATTGAAAATGATGGTGATGGTTTGGTTAGCACGGGTGTCATTACCCCTGTAGTTGGGGCGGTGGTAACAGCCACTAGCACCGGCGGAGTAGTTTATACCGCGACAACCGATAGCGGCGGTTACTACAGTATCACAGTTCATGCCAATGATGCTTATGTGGTGTCAATGGCGGGGCCAAATACGACGATTCCATCAACGATTATTGCAAATGATGGCAATAACCTCGCCAATGACAATAAAAACCATAAATTTAGCGGTACCCCTGTAACGATTGGCATTACCAATAATTTAAGTCTTGACTTTGCTTATTGGCAACCGGCTAGCTTGGGCGACCGAGTATGGAATGATAGCGTTGCCAATGGTATACAAGATAACGGGGAATTAGGAATGCCGGGGGTGACTGTGACTTTGCAAACCCCCACCACAACGCTGGTGGCAACCACCGATGTCAATGGTTTGTATACCTTTACTTACCTCATTCCGGGTATCCCGTATACGCTGTCATTCACCACCCCCGCCGGGTTTACCCCGACCATGGTCAGTGGTGTGCCAAATGACCCGAACAATAGTGACCCTGTAAATGGCAGTGTGCCGAGCGTGATCTTGACACCCAATGAGAACAACAAAAATATTGATGCTGGATTCGCATTGTTGCCAGTTGGCCTCATGATCCGAAAATATACGCTTGGTTATGATGCCGATATGGCGAGCAATCGGCCAGTGTTGAATGTTGGCACGAGCGTTACGTGGACTTATGTCGTTACTAATGTGGGCGGTGTGGTATTGACCAATATTGCGCTTGTAGATGATAAGTTAGGGGCGATTACTTGCCCGAAGAGTGTTTTACAGGCTGGCGAGGTAATGACGTGTCAGGCCGTTGGGGTGGTTACGGCTGGCGCATATGTCAATATGGCGACCGTAACGGGCACAAACCCATTATCGCCAACCCAAGCGGTTACCGCAACAAACCCAAGCCATTATTATGGGGCGCAGCCTGGTATCGATGTGCAAAAACTGACCAATGGGCAAGTGGTTGGGTCGCCGGGTAACACCCTTGCTTTTGGCAGTGCAGTGACATGGACATATATTGTGACGAACACGGGCAACATTACACTGAGTAATATCATGGTGATGGATAACCGCGAAGGCATGATTAGTTGCCCACAGACCGAGTTAGCAGCGGGTGCGAGCACGACTTGTCAAAAGGTGGGGGTAGTGCAAATTGGGGCGTATCAAAATATGGCGGGTGTGACCGGAACCATGTTGATTACCAATCCACAACCCGATCTCCCCAATTTGCCATTTGTGCCACCCATAGTGGTATCTAAGACAGTCACTGATACTGCCATTAGCTACTATACCGGTGTAGCGGCGATGCTAGGTGATAAAGTTTGGGAGGATAAGAATGGAAATGGGATACAAGATGTGGGTGAACTAGGGATTTCCGGCGTGACTGTGACCTTACAAACCCCAACCACGACCCTAATGACGTTAACCGGCGCAAGTGGCATTTATACCTTTAGCAATTTGGTGCCGGGGGTGATCTATACCGTTACATTTGCAACGCCGCAAGGCTATGTTGCAACTTTAACCAGCGGGGCGCCAAATGATGCAAGCAATAGTGACCCCGTGAATGGCATTGTCGCCAATATTGTGCTTGGGCCCAATGAAAGCAATTTGAACATTGATGCAGGTTTTTGGCGACCAGCCGTGTTGGGTGATAAGGTATGGAATGACAGTAACACGAATGGAACGCAAGAGAGCGGCGAACTCGGGTTGCCGGGCGTGACCGTAACTTTGTATACGCCAACGGGTACAGTTGTGACTGTGACGGACCCCAACGGCAATTACACATTTACCAACTTGGCGCCCGGTATCCCTTACACAATTGCGTTTACGACCCCAATTGCGTTTACGCCCACGACCACCAGTGGCCTACCCAACGACCCAAATAACAGCGACCCCGTGAATGGCAAAGTGACAAATCTTATTTTGAACAGTGGTGAGAACAATTTGAATATTGATGCTGGTTTTAGGTCGATTGTGGCGATGTTGGGGGACAAGGTGTGGGAGGATGTGAATGGCAATGGCTTGCAAGATGTTGGCGAGTTAGGGATTGCTGGCGTGACGGTGACATTGTTATCACCGACAAATACAGTTGTGATGGTGACAGACCAAAATGGTTATTACACCTTTACCAATTTGCTGCCGGCTGTGCCTTACACAGTTCAATTCACCACCCCAGCGGGCTATAGCCCAACCCAAAATGTGGGTGTAATGAATGACCCGAATAATAGTGATGCCGTCAATGGTAAAGCAACGAATATCGTATTGGGGCCAAATGAATCTAACCTCAATATTGATGCCGGTTTCTTTAAGCCCGCTGTCATTGGCGATTTTGTATGGTATGACAAAGTGCCCGATGGTCAACAAGGGCCAAATGAGAAAGGGATTTTGGGGGTGACTGTGACGTTGGTGTCGCCAACTGGCAACATTACAACCGTGACCGATGCAAACGGCGGTTACACCTTTACCAATTTGGTGCCGGGTGTGCCTTATACCATTGTGTTTAGCACCCCAATGGGGTATACCCCAACCCAAAGCAATGTGGCAACCGATACGCTCGACAGCGATGCAGTGAATGGCAAGGTAACAAATGTGGTGCTGGTGAGTGGCGAAATCAACAAAACTGTTGATGCTGGCTTCTACCCACCTTATGCAACTTTGGGGAATGGGGTCTGGGAAGACCTCAACCATAATGGAATTCAAGACCCCAACGAACCCGGCATACCGGGTGTGACTGTAACGTTATATACCCCCAGCGGGGTGATTACGACCGTAACAGATGCGAATGGTTTGTATACCTTTACCAATGTGACCCCGGGCATGCTATTAACGGTGGCATTTAGTACCCCCAGTGGCTATTTGCCCACCATTAATACCGGTGTTGTGAGCGATACCAACAATAGCGATCCGATTGGCGGCAAGGTGATCAATATCATCTTGGGGCCAGAAGAGGTGAACTTGACGATTGACGCTGGCTTTTGGCGGCCATTGAGCTTAGGTGATTTGGTTTGGGAAGACCAGAATCATAATGGGCAGCAAGATAGTAGTGAGCCGGGCTTGGCGAATGTGATCGTAGTATTAACCACGCCGACAGGAATATTAACCACCACCACCACCATTACGGGTTATTATCAATTCGATAATTTGCTGGCCAATGTGCCCTATAGTATCGAATTTATCGCCCCGCAAAGCTATGTGCCTACCACCGCCAATATCGGTGGCGATACAGCCGATAGTGACCCTGTGAATGGCAAAGTAGGAGGAATTGTGTTGTCGCCGGGTGTATCGAACTTAACCGTCGATGCCGGTTTCTGGCGACCAGCCAGCTTGGGTGATCGGGTATGGCTGGATGTGAACAATAACGGTATTCAAGATGCAGGCGAGCCGGGGGTAGCGAATGTGCCGGTCAAGCTATATCTCAATGGCATTGTCATTAGCACAACCACCACCAACGCCAGCGGCAACTACTTGTTTACCAATCTGATCAGTGGCACCTATACTGCAACCTTCACTTTGCCGGGAGGGTATATCTTTACCGCGCCTAATGTCGGTGGAGATGAAGCCTTAGACAGTGATGCTGATATTTCAACTGGCACCACCCTGCCGGTGAATGTGACAAGTGGCGCGATTGAGGTGAAAGTTGATGTTGGTTTGTTTATCTTGCCTCAACTTGGCGTAGAAAAGAGCGTAACCACCCCCGATGGCAATGGCAGCGGGTCAAGCGTGCGCCCGGGTGATGAATTGGTGTACACCTTGATTGCCAAGAATACCGGCAGCACGGTGGCAACAGGTGTGGTGTTGACTGATCCAATTGACAGCCCTGTCACGCAATATGTGGCTGGCAGTGCTGTGCCCGCCCCATCTCGTCGGGTAGGGTCAAAATTGGTGTGGGATCTTGGGACGTTGAACCCAGGTGACACCCGTGAAATTAAATTCCGTGTCAGAATTGTCGAATCGACTCAGGCCGTGAATGTGATTACCAACGTCGCGCAGATTAGCGGTCAAGAGAGCGGCAGTATTGTGACGAGCCGTAACAGTAACGTGGTTGATAACCCATTTGAGCCAAGCGCAGTGACCTTGGCGAGCTTTGCGGCAGTGCCATTGAATACTGGCAAAGGCGTGCGGGTGAAGTGGGTGACGACAAGCGAGGTCGATACATGGTCGTTTACGCTATATCGTGCCGAGGGTTATCGCGCTGGCGAAGCTGTGGCGATTGATGCGGAGAAGGTCACGCCCGAAGCAATTTTGGGCGAAGGGCGCGGCGGCGGCGGTGGCACATATGAATTTGTGGACACTGACGCGACGACTGGCAAGGTCTATACTTATTGGCTGGTGGAGACCGAGACAACGGGTCGCACCAATGTGTATGGCCCAGCCAAATGGGGTGGCGCAAATGCTGAGGGCGGCGCAACCAAGGTGTATTTGCCGATGTTGAAGAAGCGCTAGGCTTTGAGCCGTGAGCTTTGAGCCGTGAGCTTTGAGCCATGAGCTTTGAGCTGTGAGCTATAACACAAATGTTATAGCTCACGGCTTTTTGCTTTATAGCGCGTGATTTTGGGGTTGAGATGCGCAAAGCAAAGGCTTTGTCTTTGCTGAGAGATCAATGCGTGTTCGATAACTTCATTGATATAGCCCTAGGCCAAAGTTGTAGGCTTTGAAATGATCATGTTGCAACCAAGTTGGGTCTAAGGGCTTTGTTTCCTAAGTCTATGTGCTTTATGTTGCAAAAATGAGTTTGCGGGCGACAAATCCGAAGATACATATGCTTTTTAATGATGTTGATTGCAGTGTTACCTATGCTGCTATATCACCCTAAAAAACTAGCATATACGATGAGAAACGCAAACATAAAGATCACATGGTCAGGTAAAGTATTACGGGCAATATTGGCATTGACCCAACTATTGGGCGCCCTTGGCATTGCTGGTATAACGACCGTAAGTGCCCCCACCCAAACTGCTACTGCGGCGATTAATGCTGTAAGTTTGTTGGTGCGCAAAGAAGTAAATGAAACTACCCCTGATGCGGGTGAGATGTTTTTTTATACGATTAAATATCGCTGCGCCAGCATCACCGATCTTTATTGTGTAAATTCGACGATTACGGATGTCGTTCCCGCTTCATTAGAAATTGTGAATTATTCGCCAGTGGGCGGCAATGTGGAGAGCGTGACGAAAGTTGGGAATGCGATCACGTGGACCTTGGCAACCCCGAATGCAATTTTGCCGCCCGGTGTGCCAGTGGGTGAGCTTGCGACTGGCTCGACGGGTATGTTGAAGATTGGGGTGCGTTTCCCAGCGTGTGGCGTGGCATCGCCGCCCGCCAGTGTGAGCAATAGCGCTACGTTTAGTGCCAGCGCTACATCGGCCAGCAGCACTGCCCCAACTGTAACCACTCCAGCCGGTATTGGGGCCGCTTGTCCGGTAGTGCCGCCCCCCCCAGCCACTGGTTTTGCCAAAAACGTGCTTTCAGGCACAACTGGCGTTGGGTCGGGCGGGCAACTGGGGTATTCCATTCGTGTGCCGCCCAGTAATACTGGTTATGTGTTTACTGAAACGATTCCCGCCGGGTTGCAAGTGGGGAATTCCACCGCTGTGCCAAATACACCGGGGCCTAATATTAAATCATTGGAGGTTGATTGTAGTGATGATGGCGTTGCTAATTTTTATGAAATTAGCACCATTGTTGGACAATCT
The DNA here is from genome assembly GCA_964560745.1 of uncultured Thermoflexus sp. Lineage (GTDB taxonomy): Bacteria > Chloroflexota > Anaerolineae > J036 > Brachytrichaceae > AQU-03. The sequence continues at coordinate 6,637 of CAZLOF010000063.1, read as the reverse complement.
GTGGGGGGATGGATTAGTAATCAAATGAGCAATTTGTCGAATATGCGCGATAAAAATAACAATCCAACTGGATGTGTTGGCAGCTTAATTGATCCCTTAAATGATCCCAATCAATCGGCGAATTACAAAGTGAATATTCACCAAATCCGTTATACAGTGCCTGCATCACCCACTTATCAGGGGTCGCTATACAATGGGTTTGTTTATTTAACGCTATATGCGAATGAAATCATGACGACATCAGTTATTAGTAACTGTGCCGAATCGAGTGAACATGGGGTGCAATGCGGGCAAAATGTGCCTTATTTTGGTGATGTGCCGGTATTGGAGACTTTCAAGTCGGTAGCCGCGCTCACTACACAAGCCAATGGGCAACCCCAATACGAATTTCCCGCTACTTCTTTTATTTCGTATCTAACTTCTGTGCCTCCGACACAGTCGAATGATGTGGTATATGCTACGTATATAAGATTAAGTAATCCAAGTGGCGCGGGGTTAACATATCCTTATATTGAAGATATTTTGCCCATACAGCATGATTATGTGACTGGGGTTGATGGTAACTGGTGGCGACCACTATGGTCAAATAGCAATGTTGCACCGAGTTTGGCTGACCCAAGCACTGACCCCATTAATCAAACTGCTTGCCAAAACCCGATATTTACCCGAACTGTGTTGGCAAATGGGCGAACTAAAATACGTTGGGAATGGCCGGGTTGTCAGATGCCAGCAGTGATGAGTCAACGGGTTATGGGGGTATGGTTTAGCGCCCGAATTAAGCCGGGTGTGCCTGCTGGCACGCTTATTCGGAATTATGCTAATGTTGGTGATGTAAATGCACTGCAAGTGAAATGTATATATAGTCAGGATAGTGGCGGTTCGCCTAATTATTGTTTTGACTATGCAGATTACACTGTGCCTGTGCTAAGTGACCTGAATAGCGTGAAGTGGGTAAAAGGGGCGCTCGACCCCAGTTTTCACCGTTACCCCGACAGCGGCATGACCAATTTGGCGGGTGACGGCACATATATTGTTGAAATTGCTCATACTGGCAACGTGACTGATACGCATTTAGAGGTAGTGGATATTCTGCCATATATTGGTGATAAGGCCTTGGTGACGACCGCCAATCGCAACTCGGCATGGAGCGAAGAAATATCGCAGACGATTATGATTCAGCGCATTAGCGCTGATGGTAGCACCACCACTACTGTGCCAGCCGGCGAGTTGCCGCTGGGGATCGAATATTCAACCAACACCAATTTATGTCATACGACTGTGGGTGGCGATATTACTGCCGATAGTAGCCAAGCGGTGGAACCAGTGGGCTGTACCAATGCAAATTGGAATACCACCGCCGCTGGCGCTCGCGCATTTGCCTTTCGATGGATTCCATCTACGCCGTTCTCGGCAGGCGAAAAACTGCATATTACGGTGCAAGTGCGTCAGTTGAACGGCGAGGCGGATGCCGCAAACCAAGCCATCGCATGGAATAGCTTTGCCTATAGTGCTCAATATTGGGACCCGCAAACCAACAACATTCAAACCCTGCTTAGCACCGAGCCACCCAAAGTGGGTTTGGCGATGATTCAGGTGTCAACGACGGCAGCACTGGGTGATTATGTGTGGTTCGATAGCAATGGCAATGGTCTGCAAGATGCAGGCGAATCGCCCATTCAAGGGGCGACGGTGCGTTTGTATGACGGGGCAAGTTTGGTGATGACGACCACCACCGATGCCAGCGGTTATTATGCATTTTGGGGGCTAACCCCTAACCATACCTATAGCGTAAAACTAAACAACCCCAGCGATTTTGTAGCGGGTGCGCCACTGGGTGGCATGAAGCCGACCTTAACCGATGCAGGCAGCAATGATGCCATTGATAACGATGCCACGCTGGTGGGCGGCTACCCCACCATTGCCAACGCCACAACGGGGGCGGCTGGCAGCTTTACACCCACTTACGATTTTGGTTTTATCATTCCGGCCTCATTGGGCAATTATGTATGGTATGACAGCAACGGCGATGGGGCGCAAGATTCGAATGAAAGCGGCGTAGTGAGCGTGACCGTAACGCTAAAAAATGCGACTGGAACCACCATTAGCACCACCCAAACCAATACTGCTGGTTTCTACCTCTTCCCCAATTTGCAGCCCGGTGATTATTATGTGGTGTTTAGCAATTTGCCCAGTGGCTACACCTATACGCGCCCCGATAGTAGCGGTAACGATGCCACCGATAGCGACCCCGATTCGAGCGGGCGCACGGTTGTGACCACGCTTGAATCGGGTGAAAACGATATGACGTGGGATGCGGGGATTGTGCTAATTCCATCGCCGCCGCCCAGCCCTGCCACTATTGGCAACCGCGTGTGGTATGACAACGACCGTGATGGGGTTCAAGATGGCGATGGTGCAGGCGAGACTGGCGTTGCCGGGGTGAAGGTGTTGTTGCTCGATAGTGACGGCTTTCCGTTGGATTCACGTGTCACCGATGCCAGCGGTTACTATACTTTTAGCAACCTTACCCCCGCCACTTACACCGTCAAATTTGATTTGACTACTCTGCCTATGGGTTATAAGGCCACCACGCAGGGGGCAAATGGCAGCAGCGACCCAAATGATAGCGACGCAAATGTGAATACCGGCGAAACCGAGGCAACTGTGCTCGACCCGAATGAGGTTGACCCGACTTGGGATCTTGGCATTGTCAGTTTTATGGATTGGGCCGATAACCCCGATACAAGTGTTGGCACAGCGAATGGGAATTATCAGACGCTTGCCAACGAGGATGGGCCACGCCATATGATTGTGCCGGGGTTGTATATGGGGGCATTGGTAGACCGTGAAGACAATGGGCAACCCAATGGTGCTGCCGATGGAGACGATATTGCCGGTAGCCCAGATGACGAAGATGGCGTGACATTGTCAGAACTGACCTTAATTGGTGGCACACCAATTTATATTCATGCTAGTGCAACGAATACCACTAGCAAAGTTGCCTATTTATATGGTTTTATTGACTTTAACGCCGATGGAGATTTTAGCGATGCCAACGAAACAGCGTTTACAGTAGTGCCGACCAATACTGTGAATGGAACTTTTACCCTTAGTTTTGGCACAATGCCCTTAACCGGCGTGAGCATGACTTATGCCCGTTTTCGCTTGAGCAGTGACAATGGCGCGGCATCACCAATTGGTATTGCAGCCGATGGCGAAGTTGAAGATTACTTGGTCAATATTAAGTGGTTTGACCTTGCGCTGACCAAACATTTGTCGCCGGGCCAAGCCAGCACGGTGGCGATTGGCGATTTGGTGAACTTTACGATTGTGGTGAGCAACCAAATGCCGGTCACGGCCTTCAATATTGATGTGGTGGATTATGTGCCGAGCGGGCTGACGTATAACGCCGCCGATAACGTGGGCTGGAGTGGCAGCGGCAGCCTTATCACCAAGACCATTGCCGGGCCATTGTCGCCGGGTGCAAGCAGCAGCATCACCATTGCCTTGCGGGCAAATGCGCTGGGCGTAATGACGAATACGGCGGAAATTGCCAAAGCGATTGATGAGCATGGCAATGTTGCGGTTGATCAAGATAGCACACCGGATAATATTAATGGGAACGATGGCACGGTGAAAGATGATGTAAGTAGCGAGCATCACCTCACTAACCCCAGCGATGACGAAGATGATCATGATACCGCAGTGGTGATGGTGACGAATGTTATATATTACGGCGGCCTAAGCGTAGCCAAGAGTGTGGCGACGACGGACGGCAGCGCGGTGCCGGGTGGCTTGGGCAGCTTTAATGTGACGGTGGACTGTCCGGTCAGCGGCTATCCACAAACGCAGAGCGTGAGCAATGGCGGCAGCGTGACCTTTGGGCCGATTGTGAGCGGCACAGTATGTAGCGTGAGCGAAAACATGCTGACGCTGCCGACTGCGCCTAGCGGCTACACATGGGTGAGCAGCGGCGGGGTGCAAAATTACACCATTGCGCAAAATGTGACCGGCACGGTGACGGTGCAAAATTTGCTTGGGCCGATTCCGCCGACACCGACAAATATGCTGACCATCACGAAGGTGATTAGCGGCAGCGGCAGCGGACCGTTTAACATTACCGTGACGGGGCCGAATGGTTACAGTAACGCCACGACGGTAGATGTAGGCAGCCCGCGTGTGCTCACTGGTCTCGTGGCGGGGGTATACACCGTAACCGAAAGCACACCCAGTGGCTGGACGACGAGCTACACGGTGACGACTGGCAGCGGTATTGCGACCGGCAGTAGCGCAATTGTGACCTTGACCAATGTGAACACGGCGACGACGGTTGCTGGCGGAACCGTTATTACAGGCGTTGTATTTATTGATGCTGATAACAATGGTCAGCAAACCATGAGTGCAACGATCACCGAGCCGGGCTTGGCTGGTGTGCTTGTAACGGCTTACGATCTCAATGGCAATGTTGCCGGCACAGCTACCAGCGGTGCAAATGGGGCATATATGCTAGCGACAACCACACTTGGCCCTTGGCGAGTGGTGTTTAGCGGTCTTCCCGTTGGTTATAACGCTGGGCCAATGGGCTTAGGCAGCAAAAGCAGTGTT
>CAZLOF010000063.1:0-1999 GCA_964560745.1 uncultured Thermoflexus sp. | reverse complement strand
ATCGATGCGGCAGGGGTGAATTTTGGCGTTGGTTCGACCAATGTGCCAAATTTACAAAATGTTATGTTGGGAACTTCCACATTTGTAATGGGCAATAATGGCTCGATGAGCGGATACACCCACCCAGCTTATGTGATGTTTGCTTACAATAATGCCGCAGTTTACAATTCATCTGCTGGTTCGGCAGCCCAATTGGGTGGCACAGCGCCAAATACGATTACTATTGCCACGGCGCAGCAAATTGGGCAAACCTATGGGCAAGCCATTCACCGTCCGTCCCAGAGCGTGTTTTTGGGGGCATATGTGAGACGTTATGGCGGCTTTGGGGCAGGTGGCAGCACCGGCACAATTTATCGTCTAAATCCGGGGGGCGATAAAACTTGGGGGACGGGCGATGATAGCGCGGGTATTTTTATCGATTTGAATACGCTAATGGGCGCAGGCACAGCCGGTAGTGTTGATTGGAGTAATCAAGAAGGTAAGGACAGCGTGACAAATGCTGGTTTTGGCGATGTTGATATTTCTGCAGATCAAACCAAACTTTATGTGCTCAATCTTGCAGATAAGCGAATTTATGTAATTCCAATAGCCGATAGTAATGGCAATATTATTACCCCAACCAACGGGAGCGAGATTCAAGTTAGTCCGGCAATTACGCCGATTGTGGCAACAGTGAATGGTGCTGGAAGCCCGCCGACCCAAATGGGCTTTTTGGGTTTGGGAGTGTATAACCAAAAAGTGTATTTGGGAGTGTCTTATTTTCCATCTGAATGGGGTTATTTTGGCATGGCAGTGTATGAGTATGACCCTGTCGCAAATACATGGAACACAACAGCCGTGCTTAAAACGCCAGTTGGAAATGTATTTGATGATGTGTGGAGTGCTGCGCGTATTTCTGATATTGAATTTGACACCAACGGCGACATGATTTTAGGGGCAAGGTCAATATCGAGTGATCGCAGTGGAGGAGATGACAACGGGGATATTTATCATGCATGTAAAGTAAACGCAAATAGCTGGGTGATGGAAGATTCAGGGAATGTTAGCCCCCAATGTGCACCAAGCCCGATCCATAGTAGTTTGAGAGTCGATGGCTTGGCGGTCACAGGCGAAGGGTTTCCTATTGATACAGCCTACCCGGCGAGCAATGCCAAGGAATGGTATTGGGATGATGGAAGCAATGATGGTAACCCGACTACAGAAGGTGCAAGTGGGGGGCTTGTTCTTGTGCCATATAGCGGTGAGGTAGTGAGCACACAATACGACATTTATGGTGTCTATAAACATGGGGTTGTTCGGTATAAGAGCGAGACGGGAGCACGTGCCGGGGCATATGAGTTTTATTTCTCAAGCACAGGTCCCTTGCCTGGGGTGCCAGTGAATGGGAAGTCCAATCCATTGGGAGACTTAGAGTATTTGACAGACCCCGCGCCGCTAGAGATCGGGAACCGTGTATGGTATGACATTGATGGCGACGGTGTGCAAGATGCTGGAGAGCCGACGTTGGATGTGAACGTGACGCTGAAGAGCGTGACTGGGACAGTTGGGACGAAGGCAACGGTCAATGGAATTTACACCTTTTCTGTATTGCCGAGCACAGCCTACACGGTAGAGTTTAGTGTGCCAGCCGGTTACAGCCTGACGGTGCCAAACGCAGCCGCGTTGAGTGGCAGCGCCAGCAGCAACCATGCCATTAGCGACGTGATCGACAGCGATGCCGTGTTGGTGGCGGGCATTCCGACCATTTACTACACTACCGGCAGCGCAGGGCAAAACAATCACGGCTTAGATGTCGGCTTCACCAAGCCAGCGGCGGGTGCGGTGCAAATTACCAATGTGCCACCAGTGGTCGTTGTGCCGCCCGCCTATGGCGGCCTGAGCGTGGCCAAGAACGTGGTGACAACGGACGGCAGCGCCGTGCCGGGCGGTTTGGGCAGCTTTAGCGTGACGGTGGACTGTCCGGTGAGCGGCTACCCACAAACGCAGAGTGTGAGCAATG
>CAZLOF010000062.1:6314-12675 GCA_964560745.1 uncultured Thermoflexus sp. | reverse complement strand
ACCGCCAATGGCATTCGTTTCAATTTAAACATCACCAACAAAGAATCGCTAAAAACGCTTGAGGTCAACATTAAAGACCCTGTCACGGGTGATACCATCGCAACCCAACCGCTTGATGCCGATAAAAACGACTTTGCCAAAAATATTGTGCCGTTTCCCAACTTGAGGCCGGGTAAAAAATATCAGTTAACGATCATCGCCAAAAACAAATTAGGAAATGAAGTAGGGCGCGTCGGGCCAGTCGAATTTACCTTCGACCCAGTGCCGCCTAAGCTCGAAATTTTAGAAATCAAACAACCTGATAGCACCCAACCCGACCTGCGCGTATTGCTCAAGATCGATGATCCCGAAGGCATTTCGAGTTACCGCGTATTTTTGCAAAACGAGCAAAATGTTACGGTCAACGGCGCTGAGGCCAGCGCCGAGCGCTTAACCGATTATTTTGTGCTGCCCACCTATAGCAAAATTGGCTTGGCACAAGGCAAATATAAAGTGGTGGCTGAAGGGCGTTATGGGGGCGATGTGCCACCCATTCGCAGCAACCCTTTCACATTTGAATATGTGCCAGTCGGGGGCTGGACGGTTTTCATCGCCTCCATCACCTCAACCTTGCGCGAATCGCCGCTGATTGCGGTGGGGGTGTTGGGTGTGGTGCTGTTGGGCGGGATTGGCTTATTCGCCATCTTGCGCATTACCTCACGCGGGCCAAAAATCGGCCCACGCGAGGTGGCAATGGGGTTGCAAACCAAACCCATTAAAGCCAAAATAGTAAAAATACCCAGCGTCGGCGATTCATCAAATAGCGGCAATAACCCCATTGCCAATTCCACCCCAACCAGTGTGGCAATGGTGACATTAATTGAACCGGCGGGCGTGGCCTATAAATTAAATATCAACAAATCGCCCTTTAGCATCGGGCGTGATTCAGCCGCCCAAGCCACAGTGCCGGTCGATAAAACCTTGGGGGTGTCAAGTGTTCACGCTACTTTTATTTATACCAATAACGCTTGGCATATCCGCGATGACAACAGCACCAACGGCACATTTGTCAATGGCGCAAAACTGCCCAAAGGCGGGCAAGCCATGCTCGACAAAGGCTCGGTGATTGGGCTGGGCCCGCGTGTGAAGTTGAAGTTTAACGCCTATTAATATGTTATTACAACCCGGTCAACACCTCGGTCAATATGAGATCAAACGCTTTTTAGCCAATGGCGGCATGGCCGAGGTGTATTTGGCGACCATGCCGGTGCTTAACCGCGATGTTGCCATCAAGGTGCTTTATCCGCATTTGGCGGCAGATGAAGTATTTGTCACCCGTTTTCGGCGCGAGGGCCAAGCCTTGGCCGCGCTCGAACACCGACACATTGCTGGTGTGCTCGATACCGACACAGCCAATGGCATGCATTATTTGGTCATGACCTATTTGCCCGGCGGCACACTGGGGGCGTTGCTCAAGCGCACCCAAGACGCTGGCGAGGTCTTGCCGATTGATAAAGCACTCGACATCATCCGCCAAATTGCATCGGCGCTCGAATATGCCCACAGCAAAGGTATCATTCACCGCGACCTGAAGCCGGGCAATGTGCTCATTGCCGAAGATGGGCGTTTTGTGCTGAGCGACTTTGGTTTGGCCCAAGCCCAAGCCAGCACCCGCCTCACCCGCACCTCGACCATCATGGGCACGGCAGAATATATGTCGCCCGAACAAGCCTTGGGCAAAGAACTGGATCATCGCAGCGATATTTATTCGCTCGGCGTGATTTTGTATGAGTTATTGGCTGGCAAACCGCCTTATACCTCAAGCGACCCGATGTCGCTGATGTATAAACATGTGCATGAAGCACCGCCACCCCTCACCCAACATCGCGCCAATTTGCCGGCCAATTTAATGGCTGTGGTTGAAAAGGCGATGGCAAAGCAGCCGCAAAATCGCTATCAAAATGTGAGCGAGTTTGTGGCCGCCCTCAACAACCAACGTGCCATCACCCCCAGCCCAAAACGGGCGGTACCAACCACCCTATTAGCCATTGGTGGCGCGGCTGTGGCTATGTTAATGGGGGGCGGCATCTTGTTATTTGCCAATATCAACCGCAATAATAATAGTGGAAGTAATGGCACAGGGCTAGCCACGACTGCCCCCAGCACAGCCAGCATCATTACCGTGCCCAGTGCCACCACTGCCCCATTACCCGCCACGCCTGCTACGGTCAATATCACAGTTGCTAGCCCTGTGCCATCGGCGGCGACCCCATTGCCCAATAACACGGCATTGCCAACGCTGAACGTGCCAACCTTAGCCCCCAGCCTGCCGACGGCAACGGTTGCGCCCAGCTTGGCAACCGTGCCACCCGCGCCCGCCACTACTGCCCCATTGCCAACAGCCACACGGGTGCCACCCACTGTCACCCGTGTTCCGCCCACGCCATTGCCAACCGCCACACGAGTGCCCCCCACTGCGGCCCCACAGCCAACGGCAACGCCTTTGCCACCGCCAACCGCACCGCCGCCCACATCGCCTCCGGCCCAGCAACCCACCTCCCCCCCAGCCCCACAACCCACATCGCCGCCTGCCGAACCGACCAAACCACGCGCAACCCGCGCTTTTCAAGAGGTAATTCATGAATAAAAATAAAACATCTTATAAACAAATCGCCATTGCATCGGTTCTAACGGTGAGTGCCGCGCTCAATCTACCCAATTTGCAACCCTCGATATGGTCAGAGGCACAGCCCGCCAATGCAATTTTGGACGACGCAGCCACTGGGCTGGCGGTGGCGGGGCATCATGCCTGTGCGATCTTAACTAATGGCACGGTGAAATGTTGGGGCGCGGGCGGCAAATTGGGCAATGGCAGCGAAAGCACCAGCACCACGCTAGTCGCCGTGAGTAATCTGAGCAATGTCAAACAATTGGCGGCGGGTGAAAACCACACCTGCGCCATTACCGATGCTGGCGTTTTTTGTTGGGGCGGCAATACGTTTGGTCAAATTGGCAACGGCGGCACGGCACAAGCCCTCACCCCAGTCAATATTCCAGAAGCAGCAAGTGGTTTGCAAATGGCTGGCGGGTTTGGTCACACTTGTCTGGTCACTGCAACCCGCACCCTCAAATGTTGGGGCCGCAACGAAAACGGCGAGGCGGGTCACCCCAGCCAAAAGACCCCGATTTTGCGCCCAACCGATGTGCCAAATATCAGCAATGTTAAGCAAGTCATCGCCGGTGTGCGCTTTACGTGTGTGTTAACCCAAGCTGGCAAAGTGCAATGTTGGGGGCGGCAATATCCCAATGATCCCGAAAATATCTTCCGCCCAACCCCAGTCGAGATCGGCAACCTAAGCGAAGGCGTAAGCGCCATCAGCGGCAATGGCGAACATGTCTGTGCCTTGCTGCAAAACGGCAAAGTCAAATGTTGGGGCATTAACAACAGCGGTGAATTAGGCAATGGCAACACCACCAGCAGCGCCACCCCCGTTGAGGTAACTGGCTTGACCAATGTCACGAGCATTGCCGCTGGGCGCTATCATACGTGTGCCATTGTCATCAACGGCGGGATGCGTTGTTGGGGGTTAAATAGCCAAGGGCAATTGGGCACAGGCGGGTATGCCAATAGCAATACCCCCGCCACGGTTGCTGGTTTAGCTGGATCGGCCAGCGTGATCGGGGCCGGCCCGTTTTATGCCACCAGCCGCTCAAATAACACCACCATTTATTATGGCAATTTCACCTGCGCCCTGTTAACCAATCAAACTATTCAGTGTTGGGGCAATAATTTTGATGGGCAATTGGGCAATGGCACAAAAACCGGCAGCCCAATCCCTAAATTTGTCAGCACCTTTAACCAATCCAGCGCCACCGCCACCCCAACCACAAATGCGCCCACCAGCACCCCGATTGTTGCCGCACCCACAGCCACGCCCGATATCCCATTTGTCACCGCCCGCAAGCAATTTATGCCGCTCTCGCTCAAGCGCCGCAATGCAGATTTGCTACAAGGCCCAGAACGCGAGCCAAACCACGCCAAAAATGCCGCTGTCGATGGCTTAGAACGCAAAAGGATTCGTCGCTCTGGCTATGTTTTTGCCAATGGGCCGCTCAGTTACGATGATATTCACGAAGCATTGACCGCCGAAACGACTATTTTTAGAGATGGGGTCGAAGAAGTAGATGATGCCGACTGGTTCTATTTCGATGTGCTGCCATCATCACCGAGTGTCGTTATCATCATGGGTGGGCCAGTGGTAGAAGAATGGACCGGCGCACAATTACAAGTCTATTATCAACGGGCCGCCCCAGTGCCAAGCACCCCCGGCTCATTTGAAGATGATTGTTATGTCGAGGGCACACCGATTGAATCGTTTGACCGCACTCGCTTTTTCGCCAGTGAATGTGGCATTGCCCGCGTTTTTGGCGAAACCCAACCCCCATTTACCCCTTATGTCATTGGCATCGATAACCCACAACCCGGTCGTTACTATGTCATGGCCTTTACCGCCGAAAACCGCCGCAAAGAATCTTCGTGGAAATACCATTTGAAAATAGTTGAGACACAATAAAGGGTAAGACCGATTTCACCATCCCTCTTCAAGCATGGCTTGGGGAGGGATGGTGAAATCGGCCGGTCATAAAATCGGCCCTTCATCCTTTAGAAATTTGCGCTAATGCTGCACTATGGGATTGCCACCGCAATCAACCGCTCAAACCCCACCGCCACCAGCACATGGCTGCGCAGGCGTTGCCCCGCACCCAACCCATCGCGCAAGCGAGCGGCATAGGCCTCCACTTGCGTTTGGGCCGCTGTTAACGCCGCATGAACTGCCGGTAATGCCGTCAGTTCATCATGGCTCAAATTGCGCACACTTGCAGCGTCCAGCCGCACTTCGCTCAGTTTCACATATTTAAACTCAATCAACAAATCCAACAGGCCAAGATGCCGCGATTGTGAGCGCACCGTCATAACCATGTCTGCATACCTTCGCCCCAACTCTAGCTCTGACCCCAACACATAATTGAGGTCATCATATAAATAAGCCATGAAAATGGTCTTGAGGGTTTGCTCGTTAAAATGCAGATAATCGCGGTTACTAAAAGTGCGTAAAAAGTGCTGCTCGACAAATTGGCACAGCAAATTGGCCTCGCCGCGCCAACGCCAACGCCGCGCCCCTTCGTTCACCATCTCAATATGCTTGGCATCGGGCAAGGTAAAGCGCCGAATTTGATCAAAATACAACGTGCGGGTCACTAAATTGGGAATTTGTAGCCGCAGCCCTTGCTCTGGCAAATAGCCATTAAGCGTTAACACCCCAAGATAATAGAGCAACGAACGATAAGTGCTGCTATCGGCCCGCATATCCATCATGTCACGAATGCGAAAGCTATTAACGATGTGCGACACGCCAACCGCGCCATTATCAGGCGCAAGATCAAACAAAAACACCTCGCCACCCGCTCGCCGCGCCATATATTCCAGCTTGGCTTGGTCTAACGATAAATTCACATCGAGCAAATCCTTAGGATATGTGCAAGCCGTCGCCAACCGATGCAAAAAATATAATGCTAAAGTGGGGTTATATAAACGCTGAGTGGCGCTTTCTTCAAAAATATAACCATCATAAAACCGGCGCATGGTGTCTAACGCCTCAGTATATTGGGTCGCACTCATGCCACATTGGGCAATCACTTGCCGCAAGACCCCGGCGATTTCGGCTTCGCTGAAACCACATAAATCGTGAAATTCGGGCAAATGGGTAATATCTTGGGCAATATTAAAACCTGAGGTGATATCGGCCAACAACATCGGCGAGACACCGGTAATAAACACACGCTCTAACACCCCCGTGCCAACTGCGCCTTTGATCGTTTTAAACAACGATTTAATTAGGCCATCGGTTTGCGTCAATGCATTAAATCGGTCAACCGCCTCGCGTGTATCGCTAAAAGCTATTTCATTGGCAAAATTATCATATTCATCGATCAATAAATAAAGCTTGTGATCGGTTTTCTCGACTGCCTCGATGAGGGATTGAAAAGAAGCCAAAGCATCAGTTTCATTGAAATTGATCTCATCATACAACCAATGCCGATAGCGTGAAGCAAACCCGCGCATACTCACATTGAGATGATTGAATAAATAGCGCCTTAAATCGTCATCGCTACCATAGGCCGCCACCATCGAAAAATCCCAACGCAAAATAAAATATTGGTTATGCAAGGGGGTTGGGTCACGACCAATGTCTAAATCGCCAAACAAACGCCCAAAATCTTTGGCCTGCGCGACATCATAATAACTCGCTAACGTGCTTAACCACAGGCTTTTGCCAAAACGCCGCGGGCGCAAAAAAACCGGCATTTTGACCGTATCTTC
>CAZLOF010000062.1:0-6304 GCA_964560745.1 uncultured Thermoflexus sp. | reverse complement strand
GCAGGCGAATGAAGCGTGTCCGATCCACATACCAGCGCCCTTCATTACGCAGGCTTGGAAAATGAGCGGTGCCATAGCCAAAGCGAATCATTTTTGAGTTTTTTGATGATTTGACTATCCTTCTGCAAGGGGCCAGATTACCGGCCTACACTTGCAGAAACATAGTCAAATCGACCCGCCATCTTTAAGGCCTAATAGCGCTTAACCACACTGCGATAGCTGGTGGGCTGGCGCGTTTGGAAAATTTGGCTTTCTTCCTTCACACGACGGGTCTCGTCGATGCTGAGTTTAGCGATAATATAACCTTCGGTCGGCTCGACCATGTCCACAATCACTTGCCCACGCGGGCCAATGATCATACTTTCGCCACAAAACGTGGTGGCGGGTTCTTCGCCAATGCGATTGGCGGCACACACAAAACAAGCGTTTTCGGTGGCGCGGGCCGAGAGCAACGTGCGCCATTCAGCTGCTCGGCCTTTATCCCACGCCGCGCTCACCAAAATCAACTCGGCCCCGTCTAAACATAATGAGCGGCACCCTTCGGGATACATGATGTCCCAACCCACTTGCAAACCGACCACGCCAATGGGCAATTCGATTGGCTCAAGCTTAAAACCCGGGCGAAATTGCATTTGTTCTTCGCCACGCAAATGAATTTTGCGATAATTTTGGATCAGATCACCCTCTGGGCCAACCATGACCGCCGAGTTAAACAAAATGCTTTCAACCCGCTCTTTGCTGGGCATACCAAACACAATATGCGTGCCGGTGTCTTGGGCGCGTTGCGCCATCACATTGGCGTTTGGCCCGGGGGCGCGTTGCGACAATTGCACAAACCGCACACCGCATTCATAGCCTGTTACTGCTAACTCAGGGAACACAATCACATCCACTTTTTGTTCGCTGGTGATCTTGCGGACAAAGTCCGACATCTTGGCTAAATTCTTATCTGGTTCATTTAAGATCGTGTCCATTTGCACGACCGCTACAGTTACTTCTTTCATTCCTCAATTATCCTTACAAAATTTTATCGGGCTTGATTTTAACTTCAATGGGAAGGGCAGGTTGCAAGTTGCAGGTTGCAAGGGGCAAGTCAAAACCTGCAACCTGCTACTTGCAACCCTTTACCACCTTTCCCACGGCAATAGCAGCCATGTAGCCGTGTGGGCAAGGTGTTTGCGCCAGAATTGCAGTGAATGGGTCACCCATTGGGCTGGATTGAGTGGAAACATGGGCGGCAATTGCCATTCTTTAGGCGGCTGCACCATTATGGCCCCCACCCGTTTACCCGCATCGACCTCGCCCTGCAAACCCGCCAATACCCGCGCCTGCGCCATTGCCTCGCTAAAACCGCCCAAGGTGTCAACCAATTTGCGCTCATGCGCCATCGCGCCTGTCCATACCCGCCCACCGCAAATCGGCTCAAGCGCGTCAAAGTCGAGGGTGCGGCCCTCGGCCACCACCCGCTTAAAATCATCATACACTTTGCTCATCGAGGCTTTCACCGCGGCACGCTCGTCGGGGCTGAATGGGCGCGAGATCGTCATCATGCCCGCCCGCGCCCCACGTTGTAGCTCGGCGCGATGCAATCGCAACTTCTCATCAACCCCGCCCGTATTGGGTTTGGTGATAATCACCCCAATGCTACCCGTGACCGTGAGCGGCTGCGCCACAATATGCTTGGCCAGCGCCGCCACAAAATAGCCACCCGATGCCGCCACGCTGCTCATATACACCACCACTGGCTTCTTTTTCATCACCCGCCGCACCTCACGCGCAATCAAATCTGAGGCCAAGGCTGAGCCGCCTTGCGAATTGACATACAAGATTACCGCCGCCAATTTGTCGTCTTGCTCGGCCTTGCGCAAGGCTTGGGCAATGCTGTCTGAGCCAGCCATCTTCGAGCCAAAAATGGGCAACGGCACGGGCGCATTTTGGCTCTTGCCCTCTACAATCATGCCCTCGACCCCCACAATGCCAATAAATTTGCTGGCAAATTCGATATGCGGAACCAGTAGCGCTTTGCGAGCCTCATCGAGCAAGATAAGACGCGGGTCGGGGGGCAAGGTCGGGATTAGGGATTGGGGGTTAGGGATTGACGCATCGCTCGTGGCTTGTGACTCATTACGCTTTAATTTTTGCTGCAACCAAACAAAAAACCGTCGTAGTTTTGAATTTTCATCAATCGCTATCTCATCTGCCTTAATTGGCCCCAACAAATAATATTCCAGTTCATCTTCATACAAGGCCGCGTCGATCAAACCATGCGTCACCGCGTCTACGGCGGCAAATGGGCCAGTGTCGATCAATTCACGAACCCGCGTCTCAGGCAATTTGCGCCCCTTGGCAACCCCCGTCACCAATTCATCAAAAAACGCCGACAACAACCATTCGGCCTGCGCTCGCGACTCCTCCGAAAAATCGTTGCGCGTCACTTGGTCGCCCGCCGATTTAAAGGGCGAAACATTCACCACCTCAAATTGCACCCCCACTTGGTCGAGCGCATCTTTCAAAAACACATATTCTTGGTGCATGCCCAACACCGCCCATTCGGCGCTGGGCGGCATAATAATTTGGTCACACGCACACGCCAAATAATATTGATACGGTCCAAAATGGTTGGCATAGGCAATTACTTTTTTACCGCTGTCTTGCAGAATGGGTAACAGCCCGCGCAAGCTTTGGTAAATAGCCCCAGATGCGGCGCATTCGATGCGCAACACCACCCCTTGCACCCGATTATCAGCCGCAATTTGCTCAAAGGTGCGTTTAAGCTCGCTGATGCTGAGGCCGCCGCCGCCAATCGGCAAGCGTTTGGCGATAAAACGTGGCAAGGGCGGGGCCGGAGCCGGAAAATCGCTAATCTCGCCATCAAGCGTGATCACGATATAGGGTGGTAGCGTACGGCGACGGCGAAACCAGTTTTGTGTGTTAACACGGGCGCGGCGAATACGCGATGCAATAGTTGGCATGAAGTTGAGTGATTATAGCGAGGGCGCTAAATGACGCTAAAATAGCCCCCCAAAATGCTCACAATTGCAAGTCAGCCAAGCTGGCAAAACCCACAACTTACCAATTTAAACAAATTGCCCCCCCGTGCCACCCTGTTACCCTACCCCAGCGCCGAAGCCGCCCGCCGCGCCGATTCGCCCTCGCCTTGGGTCAAGTCGCTTAACGGCGAATGGGATTTTCAACTGGTGAGCCGCCCTGAATTGGCCGCTGGGCTTGGCGACCCGAATGCGGCGTGGATGCGCCTAACCGTGCCGGGCAATTGGACGATGCAATTGTTGAACACGCCGCTCGACAGCGTGGCGGTGCGCCCCCATTACACCAATGTGCAAATGCCATTTGCCAACCCACCGCCCACCGTGCCCGATGAAAACCCGACCGGCATTTATCGCACCCAATTCGAGGTAGACCCAAGCTGGCAAGACAAGCGCGTGATCATCCATTTTGCGGGTTGCGAAGGGGCCTATTATGTTTATGTTAATGGGCAAGCCATTGGCATGAACAAAGACTCACGCACGGCGGCAGAATTTGACATCACCCCACACCTGATTTGGGGGCGCCCCAACCAATTGACCGTCATCAATTTGCGCTATTCTGATGCCAGTTTTGTCGAAGACCAAGACCATTGGTGGCAGGCCGGTATTCACCGCGATGTCATGTTGATCGCTGAACCCAAAGTGCATTTGCAAGATGTCTTTGCCAAAACAGATTTAAGCCAAAACTTAAAGAGCGCAGTATTGCGCGTGGCTTGTAAAGTCGGGTTGCCCGGCTCCAATCAACCCTCATGTGAGCTTGAGGCGCAACTGTTTGACCCCAGCGGCAAGGCGGTTTTTGCCGAGCCGCTACGCGGCAATAATGCCAATCGCCCCTTACACAAATATTTTGAGCTGACGCAAGATGAAGCGATTGAATTGACTGGCACGGTAAAAGCGCCCAAATTGTGGACAGCCGAAACCCCACATTTATATCGGCTGGTGGTCAGTTTGCGCACCCCCGACAGCGAGCAACACACTGCCCTCAATATTGGCTTTCGGCGGGTTGAAATTGCGCACCGCCAAATGTTGGTGAATGGCAAAGCCGTCATGATCAAAGGGGTCAATCGCCACGACCACAGCGACACGACCGGCAAAACCGTCAGCCGCGAATTGATGGAACTGGACATCAAGACGATGAAGCAGTTCAACATTAACGCCGTGCGCTGCTCACATTACCCCAACGACCCTTATTGGCTCGATTTGTGCGACCGTTATGGGCTGTATGTCATCGACGAAGCCAATATCGAATGTCACGCTTACCGCCCCATTTGCAACGACCACCGCTATACCAGCGCCTTCGTCGAGCGGGTACGCAATATGTTTGAGCGCGACAAAAATCACCCCAGTGTCATTGTGTGGTCGCTGGGCAATGAAAGCGGCTATGGCACGAATCACGAAGCCGCCGCCGCGTGGCTGCGCCGCGCCGACCCCTCGCGCTTGCTGCATTACGAGGGCGCAGTATCGCACTCGGTGGGCCAAGATTATGGCGATGGGCGCAGCGTGACCGACCTGATTTGCCCGATGTACCCCGACATTAAGACGATTATCGATTGGGTGCGCACGGGCTGGCAAAAAACCAATGACCCACGCCCGATCATTTTGTGCGAATATTCACATGCGATGGGCAACAGCAATGGCTCGTTGCATGATTATTGGGCGGCGTTTGAGGCGCATCACGGCTTGCAGGGTGGCTTTATTTGGGAATGGCTTGATCATGGCATCAAGATGCCCCCCCCTAGCCCCCCCCTAACGGGGGGGGAAAGAGGGGAGGGCTACTGGGCCTATGGCGGTGACTTTGGCGATGAACCCAACGACAAAAACTTTGTGGCCGATGGCCTCGTATGGCCGGATCGCAAACCCCACCCCGGGTTTTATGAGTTCAAATACCTCATTCAACCGCTGCAAGTGACATGGGTAGACGCGAAAAAAGGTGTTTTTAAAATTACCAACAAACGCGATTTTACCGACCTGAGCGATTTGCGCTGCGAATGGGAATTGATGATTAACGGCGAAAGCATCGCCAGCGGCAAATTGGCGGCGATGGGCAATGGTTTAAAGCCCGGCCAAAGCCGCGAGTTTACGGTCGATTGTAGCGATGCCATCAAACATCACCCCGGCGAGGCTTTCCTCAATTTTGCCTTTAGCCAACGCGCCGCCACGTGGTGGGCCGAGGCCGGGCACGAGGTGGCATGGGCGCAATTGGCGATTCCGGTCAAAAAAGCTGCCAAAAAGCCAGCGGCGGCGCAATCAGCAACCTTGCCAGTTGCCATCAGCACCCATCAGCGCCAAATTGCGCTAACGGCGGGCAATGTTCATGCCGTATTTGACCAAGACAGCGGCACGCTGACCCATTTTGGGATCGATGAGCGCAATTTGTTGGCGCAAAGCCCGCTGCTGAATGTGTGGCGAGCCGCCACCGATAACGATGGCATTAAATTGTTTGACGATCAATCGGGCAAAGCCTTGGGACATTGGTATCATCTCGGCCTGCCCAATTTGGCGCGGCGGCTGGTTGAAGTGCGTTTGGTCGAGACTGAAGATGAAGCGCCCGCCGTCGAGATCACCCACGCCGCCAGCGGGCGCGAGCAATGGGATGACTTTGTGCATACCCATCGCTATACGCTGACGGGTGAGGGCACATTGCATATTGAAAATGTGGTGCGGGTAGGCGAAGGCGTGAATGATTTGCCGCGTGTCGGGCTGCAACTGCAACTCTCGCCCGATCTTGAGCAGCTTGAGTGGTATGGGCGCGGGCCGTGGGACAACTATAGCGACCGCAAGGCCTCGGCCCCCATTCACTGCTATCAAAGCACCGTGACTGAGCAATATGTCGATTATGTGATGCCGCAGGAGCATGGGCATAAGACCGATGTGCGCTGGCTGACGCTAACGGATAAAGACGGGCGCGGGTTGAAGGTGTCGAGCGATGTGCCGTTTGAGTTTAACGCGCTGCATCATACCGATGATGATTTGTTTGCCGCCAAGCACCCGCACGACCTGCATGCCAAGCCCGAAGTGGTGCTCAGCCTCGACCATGCCATGCGCGGTCTCGGCACCGCCAGTTGTGGGCCAGACACGCTGCCGCAATATCGGCTGATGGCGGGGGAGTATCGCTTTGGGTTTGAGGTGAGTGTGGTTTAAGTCTGAACTGATATTTTTGGCCACAAAGCGCACAAAGAACACAAAGATATAAAAGGTTTTATGATGTAAATCTTTGAGTTCTTTGTGGCAAAAATAAAATTATGCGTAAGTTCCAATAC
>CAZLOF010000061.1:0-12757 GCA_964560745.1 uncultured Thermoflexus sp. | reverse complement strand
GCTTGCGGCGATTATTGGCGCGGTGTTGCTCGCCCTTTGCCATCGCCGCCAGCGTATCATTTAAGGCACTACGCGCCAAAATTTCGGGCTTGCCGAGTGGGGCAGTGGTATGGCATTGCACACATTGTGCCTCAAATAGGGTTTTGCCTGCGCTAATATTACTTGGGCGTGTGCCTAACGCCCAAATATATGCCAACACATCCCAGCGCTCTTGCGGCTTGAGCGAGCCGCTAAAAGGTGGCATTAAATTTTGCAGCCGACCATTACTCACCACCTGATACCAATCGCTTGGTTTGGCAGCGCGGTTTTTGGCTGGGTCGATGAGGTTTGCCACTTGCTTGCCTTGGGCGCGAATGGCAGCGGCTTGCGGGCCGTTGCCATCACCAGCCGCACCGTGACAAGCCGCGCATTTCTCCTCATAAATCTTGGCCCCACGCACCGCGTCGGGCGGTGCTGGCGGCACAACTGCCTCGGCAACGACAGGTGTCGGTGCAGGTTTGCTTAAATCTTGCAGCACACGGCTTCGGCCAGAAAACGAACATGCACTTAACAATACTATGCCCGCGCAAAGCAGGGCTGGCTTAAACATAAATAATGAAACACCAAAATATCGCACGGGGGGCATTGTAGCCGAGTCACATACTTTGTCGCCCGTCAAATGACGGGTTTCGCTGCCTCAAAAGGCGCAGATCGGGCGTTGCGTCATTTTGGGACATATTTAAGACCCAAATATGCCCAAAAATGACAAATCACTCTCAGCCGCCGTCATCGGCAACAACAGAGCCATTTACGTTGTAAATACCTTCATAAATGCAAAAATCGACATTATTAAATACCTGACGCCCCCAAAAACGCATTTCATCCTCAAAATTAGGGTTACCCGGCAAAAATTGAGTGGGAGGAATCGGCATATATAGTGACCAAATAATTTCACCGTTACGCAAATAATGTCGCGCCGCTTCTGGTGGGCCGTCTGGGGGTGGTGGCTGATATCCAGTTAGATAAATACACGCTTCAACGCCACATTGTCTAAAGCCATTTTCTTGTTGCAAATAGCATTGGTAAACCACCGTAGCTTCAACACCATAATTGAAACGCTCTGCAAAAATACGTTGGGCAACCGGCACTTGACCCAACATCCCAAATACACCAGCTTCATCTAAACCTTCGCGCACCATCGCCATATACTCTTTATCGTTTGGGTTGGCGTTTCGCCACATTTCTGTATAACTCACCCCTTGCCAAGGAGCCAAAGTCGGGTAAAAAAAGCCGGGCTGACGCGCGGCAGCATGACCCGGCGAAAGGTATCGAAAGATCGAGGTCGTTGGCGTGTTTCCACCATATTGCAATTGAATTAGCTGTCCGTTTTCACGCTTGCATACTTCATATTCAATCGCAGAAAAATTATTATCACCATCTGGCGATTGCCAATAGATCAAGTCTCGATACCCCGGCCAATTGGGTGAAGGGTCTGAATTACGCCAAATACGCTGACCCGATTTTGCCAATATATAGCGTTTGCCAACATGGCTAATGGTTTGATTCGCCAACGGGAAATCCCAGAAATCGACCCACGCAGTATCAGAATTAATCATATTTCGCCTCCAAATCGCAAACGCCCACCGCCCTTAATCATCGGCTCAGTCGGCAATTCTTTCATAGCTTTGGCATTTACACTAAATTTAGGCGGTGTGTCTTTTGGCTTTTTCGCCTTGTTTTTTTTAACCAATATTGCTTTAGGGGCCGCCGCCGCCACAGGTGCAGGTGCAGGCTGCGCTAGCATCGGGTCTTTGATTGGTGAAACCACGTCCACGGCATCGAGTATGGCTGTAATGTAGCCAGTGGCGTGAGCGCGACCGCGGTGCCCATACGATGAGTCATTCACCATATGCGGCACATGATCATCGATAATAAAGCCATTAAACCCAACCTCGCGCAATTTCAACATTACTTTAAAAATGTTGCTGTTCCCTTCGTTAATATAACACTCGGTAAAATCGTCACACCCACCTTTTACATCACGCATATGCACATAAAAGATGCGCCCCTGCGCCCCAAAATACTCAGCGGCCTCCAATACGCCAGCCCCGCCACGCATCTCACTCCAACAACCATGACAAAAATCAAGGCCATGCATCCGGCTGGGATGACGCTCAAGGGCGCGTTTAAAATTGGCAAAATTACGAAACAGCCGCGGTACGCCGCCCAAAATCGGCACAGGCGGGTCATCGGGGTGCAGCGCCATGCGCACGTTATATTCTTCGGCCACCGGCAAAATTCGCTGCATATACCAATCGTAATTCGCCCACATTTCGTCTTCGTCATAAATACGGTCATACGATAAAGGCGCATGTTTGGCTAATTCAAGCTTAAACGAATTCGAAATTGCACCGCCACGAATAGGGGTATCCCAGCCAGTGCGCCAAACACCGGTGCTAATAAAATGATAGCCAAAAATGGGAATACCGGCTCGGCCAAGGTTACGAATACTCTCTTGCATATTTTCGAGCTGTCGCTCACGTCCCTCTTGGCCCAACATAATTTTGTCGTAAAAACGAATGGGCACATTCTCGATGGCAATCAAGCGTAAACCACGCTCGGCTGCCCGCGAATGAAGCTTGAGCAAATCATGAAATTCAAGCCGCCCAGTATCTTTCATATCGGGCGGCAAGTTATACAAATTCATCTGCACATCTTGCAGCCCCAATTGTTTGGCAAAAGTGAGAAACTCTTCAGTCAATTCATTCACTTGCCCAATTGCAACGCGCATCGGTAATTTTGTAATGTCAATCATTTTAGGTTTGCGATTTACGATTTACGATTAGTGCCCTATGTAGACAATTATGCTGGTTGCTTGAGTAATTCGTTGATTGATGACTCAGAAGTCACAAGTCGTCAATCGACTATAAAAATTAAGAAATGCCGATTTCACTATCCCTTCGCAAGCGTAGCTTGTGAAGGGATAATGAAATCGGCGAAAACCACATTTTTATGCCTATCTATGTGCACTAAAGGTCAACCCTAAATCAAAACTATCTTAAATGCAACGTCCGCCATCTACTTCCATACATACGCCAGTGATAAATTCGGCATCGTCAGAAACAAGGAAGAGAGCGGCCCGCGCAATATCGATCGGTTGACTAAGACGACCAAGTGGGATGGTGTTAATGAATTTTTGACGTATTTCAGGGGTGTCGTCGCCGGGTAAAAATTGTTTTAATAAGGGGGTATCGCCCGCTACAGGGTTAATGGCATTCACCCGAATTTTATCGGGCGCAAGCTCTACCGCCATCGACTTGGTGAGGGTGATCGCTGCGCCTTTAGTGCCGTTATACCAGGTTAGGCCGGGGCGTGGGCGCACACCAGCAGTTGAGGCGATGTTTAAAAACACGCCGCCACGCGGGTTACCATCGGCCCCCGACATACGAAAAACCGGCACAACATGCATGGCACTGAGATAGATGCTTTTTACATTTACGGCATACACACGGTCAAATGTCGCCTCATCCACATTAAGCATGGGACCATTTTTATGTGAAATGCCAGCGTTATTCACCCAAATGTCGATGCCACCACATTGGGCCACAATGCTTTTGACCGCCGCCGCCACCGATACATTTTTACTCACATCCATCGTAATGGCAATGGCCTTACCGCCAGCAGCCCGAATATCATCTGCCACCCGCTTAGACGCAGTCTCCACCACATCTGCCACCACCACAGTGGCCCCATGTTCGGCAAAATGGCGTGCCATGCCTTCTCCAAAGCCGCTGCCTGCACCGGTTACAACCGCAATTTTGTTTTTTAATCTCATAGCAGTAATTAGTAGTCAGTAGTCAGTAGTCAGTAGTCAGATAACTCAAGATGACAATAATATTTTGCCCGCTAAAAACCAATCTGACTACTGACTACTGGCTACTGACTACTCTCCCCAAACGCCTTGGCGCAAACCGCGAATATAACCAATGGCATAAAGCCGCCCAAAAGCCGAGTAACCGGCATTTTCGTTGCTGTCACCTTCAACCGTTGGCACATGGTCGGGACGCAATACACCGTTAAAACCAATATCACGATAGGCCTTCATACACGCCAACATATCGGTTTTTCCTTGATCATGCCATGTTTCCTCAAATTTCTCTGGGGTGCCACGCACATCACGGAAATGCACAAAACTAATTTTGTTCATTGCACCAAATTTACGAATAACGCTAGGTAAGTCATCGGTCATAAGCGTGAAATTTCCTTGACACATCGTAATCGTATTCATAGGGCTATCTGCGAGGTCAAGCAAACGCTGAAAATTATCGACACTGCGCATAATGCGCCCCACCCCACGAATGGGCGACAAGGGCGGGTCATCGGGGTGCATCGACAACTTCACATTCCATTTTTCAGCTACGGGCAACACCCGTTCTAAGAAATGTTTGAGCGTCTCCCACAATTTTTCTTCAGAGATGGGGCCATGTTCGGTGGGCGGGGCATCTTTCATCAAACTGTTATCAAAGCTGGTGACAACTGAGCCACCACGTGACGGGGTGCTGGTGCTGGTGCGCATCCAGTTAAAGTCGGTCATCCATTCATAACAATAAACCGGGATGCCAAGCCTGCCCATACTTTCGATTAAGGTGCAAACGGTATCAATCTCTTCTTCACCACCCGGCAAGCCGCGCTTGGCATTATTCATGGGGGGGCGAGATTCAATCACCTCAAGTTTAAAACCTGCGTCTTCGTAACGCTGCTTAGCCCGTAACATAGGCATATAACCCCATGGAACATCATCTGTTCCAAGAAATTTGTCGCCAAATGGGATGCCACCAACGGCATAATCAATACCGGCTTGTTTGCTAAGTTTCCACAACATTGACGGTGTAGGGGGGAGCATTTCTGCGATTTTAATCATGGTATTTCATTTAATCAGCATGACCACATGCTGATATTAATCATCTACCATTTATTGTATGCTAATTACTGAGCAGAACCTCAAAATGAGGATTTCGCCGATTTCACTATCTCTCCTCAAGCTACTCTTGAGGAGGGATAGTGAAATCGGCATTCCATAATTTTTACCCGTGCGGGGTATATCTATGATCAATACCAATATTGTCAAAAAATTATCGGTAAAATTAGAGACCATGAGTGAAAGCATCAACCACAACCACCGACGCGTGGTTGTTACAGGTATGGGCTGTATTAGCCCCATTGGTAACACCGTAACCGAAACATGGGATGGACTGGTCACAGGCAAACAAGGCCTCGATTACATTAGCTTGTTCGATCCCAAAGACATCGCTGTCAAAATTGCAGGTGAAGTAAAAGGGTTTGACCCAGTGTCGCATTTTGGGGTAAAAGAAGCCCGCCGCATGGACCGCAGCCAACAATTGGCATTGGCGGCCGCCAAAGAGGCCTTGGCTGATTCTGGTTTAAAAATCGATGAGTCAAATGCTGCCGATATTGGCGTGGTGACAGGCAGCGGCATCGGCGGTGTTGGCACTACGATTGGTGAATTTGCAGTTATGATGCAACGTGGGCCACGCCGTGTTAGCCCATACACTGTGCCCATGATGATGCCTGACGGCGCAGCCGGCCTCATCAGCATTATGTTTGGCCCGCGCGGGCCAAATTTTAATGTGACCACCGCTTGTGCAAGTGCTAACAACGCCATGGGTGAAGCCTTTGAAATGATTCGAGCCGGACGCTGCAATATTGTCATCACGGGTGGGCTTGAAGCCTCTGTATTGCCATTTCCATTGGTAGCCTTCGACAATATGGGCGCATTGTCTGGCTATAACAGCGACCCCAAACATGCTAGCCGCCCCTTCGACAAAACCCGCAGCGGCTTTGTAACCGGTGAAGGCGCTGGTATTTATGTATTTGAAAGTTTAGAAAGTGCTCAGGCACGTGGCGCAAAAATTTATGCCGAAGTAGTGGGTTATGGCTCAACTGCGGATGCCAAGCATATTACGGCCCCCGACCCCAATGGCGCGGCCATGTCGATGCGCTTGGCGATGCGCCAAGCCGGTGTGCAGGCCAAAGAGGTTGATTACATCGCCGCGCACGGAACCAGCACCCCGCTAAATGATGCCAGCGAGACAAAAGCCATTAAATTTGCTTTGGGCGAAGCGGCTTATGATGTAAAGATTAGCTCAAATAAGGGCGCAGTTGGGCATTTGTTGGGCGCAGCCGGTGCAATCAATGTCATCGGCTGCATTGGTGCAATTACACATGGCATAGTGCCACCCACCATCAACTTTAGCACCCCTGACCCAGATTGTGATTTAAATTATGTGCCCAATCAGGCCTTAAAAATGCCTGTCACCGTTGCTATGTCAAACTCGTTTGGCTTCGGCGGACACAATGCCACTTTGATCTTTAAAAAGTTCTAAGTAACAAGTGTTAAGTGCTAAGTGCTAAGTATTTAGCACTTAGCACTTACTATAAAATGAAATACGCACATATTATCGGCTGGGGCAAATATACGCCCGAACGCATTCTAACGAATGATGATATGTCCACCATGATGGACACTAATGACGAATGGATTCGCAGCCGCTCAGGGATTGGGGCACGACGTTGGGCACGCAAAGATGAAACATTAGCAGATATGGCAACCGCCGCGGCAATGGCTGCAATCGATCATGCCAGTATGTCGGTTAGCGAAATCGATATGGTTATTGTAGCGACCGCAACAGCCATTTTTCCGGCCACCGCCTGCATCGTGCAAGACCGTTTAGGCATTCCTCATGCTGGAGCGGTTGATTTAGTCGTCGCTTGCTCAGGTTTTGTATACAGCTTGGCAATGGCAGGCGATATGATCAAAGCAGGCAGCAAAAATTGTGTATTGGTGATCGGTGTCGAAAAGCTGTCGCCAATGATGAACCTAGAAGATCGCGGTACAGCGGTATTATTTGGCGATGGAGCTGGCGCTGTCATTGTGCGTGGCAGCGATCAACCGGGCGGCATTTTAGCCTCGGTGTTATACGCAGATGGCTCAGGCGGCGAAGATTTATATTTAAATGACAAACGTCATTTGGTAATGAATGGGCGCGAAGTGTATAAATTTGCCACCCGCGCTATGCCCGCAGCCGCCAAAGAAGTGATGAGTAAGGTTGGTTGGCGGGCCGGTCAAGTCGATGTGCTCATCCCACATCAGGCCAATATTCGTATTATCGAGTCAGCCGCCAAAGTATTGGGCATTCCGATGGAAAAAGTGTTTGTTAATATTGAAAAATATGGCAATACCAGTGCAGCCTCGGTGCCACTGGCTATTTGTGAAGCCGTTGAACAAGGACGATTGCGCTCAAACGATAAAACCATTTTAGTTGGGTTTGGTGCGGGTTTGGCATGGGGGGCCGTTGCCATTATTTGGGACGTGCCACATCCCAGCAGCAAAACCAAACAATTAATTAATCGGGCTGTATTTAATGGGTCAAAAGCCCGCTCACGCTTCCGGCGTGTCCTGCGTCAATTGGGCGACAAATTGCCCGGACGTAGCGCCCCAAGTGATAAAAAAGGCAAAAACTAAGATCATTTTAAAAATCGGGTTTCTTTCAGAAACCCGATTTTTAACTAGCCATATGAACCTACCCGCTGTGTTTGCAACTGCACTCAAGCATTATTTGCCAAATACAGCTACCGCCCGCCTAAGCCAAGCCGAGGCCGAAAGACGCGACATCTTACGCGCATTTCCATTAGAGCTGTGGGCGACATTGCCGCTCGCCCGCTATGCGCTTGGAACAGATCAACCAGACCCCACTTTTTGTTATTGGCTCGAATTTAAAACCAAGGCATTGGGTGGGTTTGGCGGCGGCACAGCCAGCAAGCACATCATTTATAAACATAAAAACGGCGAATGGCATTATCCCGCCGAATTTTCTGACATTGAAGCCGCATGGGTGGCGCTACGCGGCGCATTTGTGCAAGCCTTTGCCAATGCCCGCGATAACCGTTGGGCCGAAATGGATGCGATTTCATTATTGCGCGAAAAAGCGGTGTTGGTCAAAGCCTTGCATATTTATTTCCCCAGCCGCATTTTGCCGATTGTGTCACGCGCCCATTTAATGCATTTTTTGCGGGCATTTGACGTAGCCGCAAGCAGTGTACGCGATTATGGACGGGTGCAACTAAATCGGGCGCTCTTACACGCCATTCAACAACACCCCGAATTTGATGGCTGGAGCACCAATGAAATTGCACTATTTTTATATGCCGCCCATGCACCAAAACACGAGGCCAAAATTGAAGCTGCGACAACACTAAAAGAACAAAATGCACCTTATATCGTCAATCAATCAAGCTCGCCCCTTCACCGCCCCACCCGCTATTGGAAAATAAGCCCCGGCGATGGGGCGTGGCAATGGGCCGAGTGTCTACACGGCGGGTTTATCGCCATTGGCTGGGATGAACTGGGAGATTTGCACGAGGCGACACGGGTTGAATTTGAGCAACGAATGACAGTTTTGATCGAGCGCGATGCTGAGCATTTTGCCAAAGGGGGCATGGAGCAAGTTTGGCGGTTTCGCAATATTCAAATTGGAGATCGGGTGGTTGCTAATCGTGGTAAATCTATGGTACTGGGCATTGGCACGGTCACTGGGGCCTATTATTATGCGGCCCAAGCCAATGCCCACCGTCACCGATTAAAAGTGCAGTGGGATGACCAAATTGAGCGAGAGGTGAATCAACCCGGCTGGCAACGCACCTTAATTGAACTTGATGCCGAATTGTTTGAAACTTTGCTGTTGTGGCCCAGCACACAACAGATAGAATCGAGTGAAAACGACTTAAGCATGGGTGATGTCAGCCACATTCAACCCGAGTATTCGCTCGATGTGTGTGCGAATGAGACATATATGCCCATTGCAACATTAACGCAATGGAAAAATGCGATTGTGCGTAAGGGCCAAGCCATTTTTTATGGCCCGCCCGGCACAGGCAAAACCTATTTGACGCGGGCCTTGGCACGGCATTTGGTGGGCGGGGGCAATGGGTTGGTCGAAATGGTGCAGTTTCATCCGGCCTATGCCTACGAAGATTTTGTGCAAGGGATACGCCCGCGCAGCCAGCAAGGAGCACTTGATTACCCGATGATCGATGGCGCATTTGTCAATTTTTGCAAACGCGCTAGCAAGCGTAGTGGCATCTGCGTCATAATTATCGATGAAATCAACCGCGCCAATCTCAGCCGCGTATTTGGCGAGTTGATGTTTTTGCTCGAATATCGCAATCAATCGATTACGTTAGCGAGCGGCGAGGCGTTTAGCATCCCCGATAATGTTATCGTATTGGGCACGATGAACACGGCGGATCGTTCAATTGCACTGGTTGATCATGCCTTGCGACGGCGTTTTGCGTTTTTGGCGCTTCAACCCAATGATGAGGTGTTGCGCGGGTATCAGGCCCAATTTGCCGATGGCTTTAACCCCGATGGCTTGATTGCGGTATTGCAGCGGCTCAATCGACACATCGACAACCCACATTATGCATTGGGGGTGAGCTTTTTTTTGCAACCTGACTTGCGCCGCGAGATCGAAAGTATTTGGCGAACCGAAATAGAGCCATATTTAGAGGAGTATTTTTTTGATCAGCCAGATCGTTTAGAGGCATTTCGGTGGGAGCGGGTGCGAAATGAAGTTGAAATGGGTTAAAGTTCACATTTAATTCCTATGATTGAAGGACATAATATAAAGTGATCTCTGCATAACATTTGGATTGAACTTGGCAGGGCCTTTTCTGGGTCTAACATCGTTAAGTTGATTTGTGATGTAAACTGTTTATGTCTTCACGTCCACGCAAACCCGAAAATACATTACGTTTTGTCTTAGCTGGCATCACGTGTGGTGGTCTTATTATTTTGCTAGGGGTATTTGTATGGCTAAAAGACCCTGCCATTTTCACGATCTTCAACAATTTAGCCAATACAGTTAATACTCGCCCCAGTTTATCGACAGCTTCGAGCACAAGCACCGCAGCAGCGTCCAATATTGCCGATACACAATTAAGACTAGAGCAAGTTTCGGCGCAGCTCGAAGCATTAAATCAGCAGGTCGCGCTACTAAATGCACAACTGCGTGCCACCGAACAAGCACACAACATAAGCGCAACCACAACCGCAGCAACGATAGGCATCAATCCAGTATCGCAAACAACAATTATCACGGCAACACAAACGCCACCGATACCAACATTAATACCGACTCGAACCGCAGTGCGCCCCACAGCCCCATCTCCGCCATCTACTGCGGTTAATCAACCTGATGTTATCTCGGCCAAACGCGCCACCGAAGTCGCTATAGCGTATCGCAAAAATGGCAGTGTGCGCGAAATAAAATTAGAGCGCAAGAATACAGGCTGGGTATATGAGGTGAAATTATCGGATGGCAGCAAAATTTATGTCGATGCTGTTAACGGGCGGGTCGTCTATGCTGAAATCAAATCGGAAACAGAAGACGATTAAGTTTTGGCGGCGGGTAAAGTCAATATAACTTGGGTGCCCTGACCCAATTGGCTATGCAACGCTATCTTGCCGCCCATCCGTTGCATTAAGCTTTGTGCAATCGCTAAACCCAAACCCGTGCCTTTATTACCACTCATACGAGTGCTGTCGCCGCGATAAAAACGATCAAAAACATGCGGCAAATGTTCGGGCGCAATCCCCATGCCGGTATCGCTGATGGTTATTTGAATGAGCGGGGCACTCAGCTTGCCTGCGAGTGCAACCGCCACTAAATATACTTTGCCATGTGCTGGGGTATAGCGAAATGCGTTATCGAGCACAATTAAAATCACTTGTTTTAGTCGGGTGGCATCGGCGATAAGCTGTAAGGACGGCACAGCAATGCTAAATTCGAGTTGCTTGTCTTGCGCCAAACGATTCATTTTGCGATAAATTTCTTCAATAAGTGGCGCGAGCGAGGTTGGGGCAAGGGTTAATTTAACTTGTGCCGCATCTAAACGCGAAAGCACCAATAAATCTTCTATCATGTGCGTCATATGATCACATTCATTTAGCGTGTCTTGCAAAATGGTGTGCTTAAATGAGTCGCTAGGGTCTAATTCAGTTTTTGCTACCTCAACACTGGCCCGAATAAGCGCTAAGGGCGCACGCAATTCATGGCTGGCATTGGCAATAAACACTTGTTGTTTAGCCCAAGCTTGTTGGGCTGGCAAAATAGATTTGCCCGATAACCACCAACTGACGCTGCCCACCAACAAACCGGCTGCCGTGCCTAACCCCACCGTGGCAATAAGCAAAAAACGCAAAATTTGCACCTGCGCCGCGATCGGCTGCCCAACTTGTAAAATGGCGACACCATCAGAACGTGGGAGTTGATAGGTTAACAAACGCGCGCGTAGGCCATTCGAAAGTGTTACCGTACGCAGGTCTGATTGTTGGTTTAAAGCAGCTTGCGCGGCTAAAACATCGGGCAAAAAAGAAACCGGGACGGGATTGGGATCAAAAATTAATTGCCCTAATTCATTTAACGGCAAAACAAATGTCCCGGCCATTTCACCGTCATAATATTCGCTGTTATTATTTTCTTTGGGTTGATTTGCATTTGCGCCAGCCCCATAAACCTCAGTGGGAAAGGGTTTGCCATGCCGGCTATACCAATCTTTGTCGGCTTTTTCTAATTCAGGCGGCAGTGCGATTCCCTGCGCCTCATATTCATGCGCCATTTTATGCTTAAGGGCTTCGTCGGTAATGGTCTGAAAATAACTGCTTAACCAAAGGTAGCTTCCGCCGCCAGTAAAAGCAATAAGCGTCATGGCCGATAGCACATATAAAACGGTAAGGCGCAAACGCAATATGACAAACATAAAACCGATTATGCAACCAAACGATAACCGACCCCACGCACCGTTTGCAACATCGCAGCGTGGTCATCGCCCAATTTACGCCGCACATACGACACATAGAGATCAACCATCGTAGGCTGCACATCATGCTCATATGACCAAACATGGTCGAGAATTTGCACACGGGTCAATGCCTGCCCATGATGCCGCATCAAAAATTCGAGCAAATTCCATTCAGTCGAGGTCAAGTCGAGCGCTATCGTGCCCAAACGGGCGCTATGTGAAATAACATCTAACACCAATTCGCCACAGCGTAATTCATGATGATCTTCGCCTTCATTTTGCATAAAACGGCGGCTAAGCGCCCGCACCCGCGCCAACAGCTCTTCAAAGGCAAAGGGTTTGGTCAAGTAATCGTCAGCACCACTATCAAGACCCATCACGCGGTCTTCGACCTGCCCACGTGCGGTTAATAGTAACACTGCGATGGGAAGTTTGGCGGCACGAATGGCGCGGCAAATGGAAGGCCCATCACGTTTGGGCAACATCCAATCAATAATAGCAATGTCGCATTTGCCATCTAGCGCAACGGCAAGGCCGTCATCGCCATTATGCGCCATATCTACCACATATTGCTGTTTGCGCAACACATGTGCAATCAAAGTTGCCAATTTTTGGTCGTCTTCAATAATCAAAATACGCATGTTAAGGGCTTTTTTGCAATGTCATTTTCATGCCGTCAATTAAGGCTTGCTTTTCCGCATCAGTTAGTTTGGCTTCAGGGTGCAACCATAAATAATTGTTAGGCGGCATTTCATTCTTTTTAATTTGTTTTTCGATCTCATTTGCAATATTGCTGGCCGATTTACGAGTAGCCACCGATAGATTCAACTCTTTGCGCCCCTCAACCACATGATCAACGATTATTTTTGAAATGACGGGCAATTTTGAATACCAAGGC
>CAZLOF010000060.1:0-12805 GCA_964560745.1 uncultured Thermoflexus sp. | reverse complement strand
TTTCAACATCCCATTCAGCCAACAACGACAACGGCCCACGATGCGATGTATTGCGCGAATAGCGATAGGTCTGATCTTTGACCAAGCGCAGCGATGGCATACGCCGCGTCATCTCTTCGAGAAAAATCTTCAATTCAAGCCGTGCCAAGGGTGCACCCAAACAATAGTGAATGCCCAAGCCAAACGATAAATGCTGACGGGCGTTTTTGCGCTGCAAATCGAGCTGCTCGCCATGCGCAAACACCGCTTCATCATAATTGGCAGCGCCCAACAACAATAATAATTGTGAATTTTTGGGAATGGTTTGGCCTTGAATGACCACCTCTTTCGTGGTGTAACGCCGCCACGAGATGACACTCGATTGATGACGCAAAATTTCCTCGATCGCTTGAGAAATGAGGGTTTGATCGGCGCACAATTTTTGCCATGCCGCGCGGTTTTCGAGCAACACGCGAAAGCCATTGCCCGATTGATTGGTCGTCGTTTCGTGCCCAGCCATTAAAAAGCCAAATAACGCCACTGCGATATTGTCTTTACTCAACCCTTCGGGATGCTCAGCATTGAGTTTTTGCACCAATTCGCTGGTGTAATCTTCGCCCGGATGTTGCTCTAAATGATCAACCAATTGATAGCAATACCGCACATATTCGATAAACGACGGAATTTGCGCCACAATTTCGGCCTCGGTCAAACGACCCCATGTGAGC
Source organism: uncultured Thermoflexus sp. (assembly GCA_964560745.1). GTDB lineage: Bacteria > Chloroflexota > Anaerolineae > J036 > Brachytrichaceae > AQU-03. The sequence goes on along the minus strand of CAZLOF010000060.1, from coordinate 12,098 downwards.
AAAGCCCGTCCCTCAGACCATGTTTTAACTTTAGCTACATCGGCATCTGGTATGCCAAGAAAGACCAACAACACCCGCGCCGGTATCTCATAAAATAGCTCTTTCACCAAATCGGCTTTGCCCAAACCAATTATTCGATCGATGGCCTCTGTCACCAGCCGCCGCACATGCGGCTCGATCCACTGAATACGACGTGGGGTGAAGGCATCGCCAACAAAAGCCCGCACACGGGTATGCCCGGGCGGGTCATTGTTGCTCAAATTTGGCATCAACCGCAAGCCTTGGGCATTGAGCATCGCAGCGGCTTCGGGCGGCCAAGGGGTCACCGGCGTTTGAGCATTGCGCGCCGAATACGTCTCGTGGTCAAGAAAAATACGCTTAATATCGTCATAGCGCGAGATCACCCAATGATTAATTTCAGGGCTATAAAATACCGGCTCGCCCTGCCGCGCCCGCTCAAAAAACGGGTATGGGTCAGCCAAGTATGAGTCGTCGAATGGGTGAAATGCTGCGCCCAAGCCAGTGACGGGGCAAGCGCTTGCAACGGTATTGCTTGTGGTTTGGGTATAGATATTGTCATTTGCCATTCACGCCCCCAACTTCGGCACTTTATGTGCCCCCAATGCAATCGCGATATTCTTCGTCTCCATATAAAAATCGAAGCTATAGTCGCCACCATCACGCCCAATACCACTCGATTTAACGCCGCCAAAAGGCGTTGGCAAATAGCGAATATTCTCGCTGTTCACCCATACCATGCCAGCCTCAACCTCATGCGCAAAACGTAACCCGCGAGTAATATCTTGCGTCCAAATATAAGCCGTCAGGCCATATTTCACACTGTTGGCTTGCGCCAAGGCTTCGTCATCGCTATCAAATGGAATTGCGGTCAGCACCGGCCCAAAAATTTCTTCTTGCGCGATCCGCATCTCACAAGTGGCGTTGGTAAATAGCGTCGGCGCAAAAAAATTGCCCGCGCCACCCAATTCAGCGGGCTGCGCCCCACCCGCAGCAATCGTCACCCCTTCGCGTTGTGCCAAATCCATATAGCTCTGCACCTTGGCGAGGTGACGCGGGTGAATGAGCGGGCCGACCTCGGCTTGTGGGTCGAGCGGATGCCCAACCTTGATACGTCTGGCCCGTGCCGCCAATTTGCTGGTGAAGTCATCATAAATCGAGCGCTCAATCAGCAAACGGCTACTCGAGGTGCAGCGCTCACCATTCAGGCTATAAATCATGAACACAGCGGCATCTAACGCCCGCTCAAGGTCGGCATCGGCAAACACAATAACAGGGTTTTTGCCACCCAATTCAAAATGCACCCGTTTGAGCGTGGCTGCGCCCTGCCGCATAATGTTGCTGCCGGTCACCGTCTCACCCACAAAGCCAATGGCCTTGATGTCGGGGTGTTCGGTCAACGCCTTGCCTGCGCTTTCGCCAAAACCATTCACCACATTTAACACACCGGGCGGCAGCCCAGCCTCTAGCGCAATTTCGGCCAACAACATGGCAGTCATTGGGCTCCATTCAGCGGGCTTGTGCACCACGGTGCAGCCCGCCGCCAATGCTGGCGCGATCTTCCATGTGCTTAACATAAATGGTGTATTCCATGGCGTGATCACGCCAACGGGGCCGATGGGTTGGCGCACGGTGTAATTCATCTGGCCGGTCGTCGGCAACGCCAAGCCGTGTGTGGCTTGGTCACAACGATCCGCATAAAAACGAAAATTCTCGGCCCCACGAGTCGCCGCCGCACTCATAAAACGAATGACTTGACCGGTGTCATACGACTCTAATACCGCAATCTCTTCGGCCCGTGCTTCAATGCGGTCGGCGATTTTGTGCAATAAATCACGGCGTTGTTTGGCTGGCATTTTGCGCCAAGGGGCAAATGCAGCCTTGGCCGCCGCCGCCGCATGGTCAATATCGGCAACATCACCCGCCGCCACTTTGCCAATCACCGAGTTATCGATGGGGGTGATGTTATCAAACGTTGCCCCATTCACCGACTGCATGTGCTGCCCATTAATCAGGTGTGACACGCCTTCGTTTTGAAAATGCCGCACAACCTGTTGCAGCTTGTCTTGGTTCGATTTTAGGGTCGCCCCTTGTGCTGATGCCATCTTCTAATAATGGTTAATGGTTAATGGTTAATGGTTAATGGTTAATGGTTAATAGTTAATCATTGACCATTAACCATTGACCATTAACCATTAACAACTGTGTTTTCAAGCGCCCCAATGCCATCGATTTCGAGGCGGAGTTGATCACCTGGGTGAATGTGTGAGATCCCTTGTGGCGTGCCGGTCCAAATGGTGTCGCCGGGTTCGAGTGTCATAAAGTCGCTGATGTATTCGATGAGGGCTGGAATGGTGTAAATAAAATCGCGGGTATTGCCTTGTTGTTTTAGCGCCCCATTTACATAAGTGCGCAAATTCAGGTTATCAGGGTTAGCAATTTCATCAGCCGTGACGATATAGGGGCCAACTGGACCAAATGTGTCGAAGCCCTTAGCTTTGACCGGCGGGCGATAAAAATTGGTAACGAAGTCGCGGATGGTGACATCGTTGCCGATGGTGTAACCCATCACATAATCGTAGGCATCAGCAGCCTTAACCTTGCGAGCGCGTCGCCCAATCACAGCCACCAGCTCATTTTCATAATGCATATATTGAATATTGGGCGGGGCCACAATCTGCCCTTTGTGACCGATAAACGTACTGGGGTTTTTGTTGAACAAAATCGGAAAACTCGGCAAGTCGAGCTTTAGCTCGGCAGCGTGATCTTTGTAATTTAGCGCCAAGCCAATACTTTTGCTAGGCGTGATGGCCGGTAACCACGTCACCGCATCTTGCGCATAAGTTTTGCCGCCTGCAATTTGCAGCCGGTCATCGGCATTTAAAATTCCTTCGTGAAGTCGCCCATCGGCGACGAATCGTGCTATTTTCATGTTTTTTTAAATCACTATCCTACTATCACTAAACCAACCCATACTCCTGACAAATCTTCCTGAGCTTGGCCTCGTTGGCAGGCGCAAGCGCCGCCAAGGGCAAACGAACTTCGCCGCTAATTTTGCCCATCCAACCGAGTGCGGTTTTAACCGGCACGGGGTTGATTTCGAGAAAAACGGCATCATTAAGCGTCATCATCTTATAGTGTAGGGTGCGGGCTTCGAGCCATTTGCCAGCCGCACACAAATCATATAAGCTGTTCACCTCTTTGGGCATAAGGTTAGCGGTGGCGCTAATGTAGCCAGCCCCACCGATAGCCAAAATGGGGAAACACAGCAATTCGATGCCCGAATACACCAAAAAGTCTAGCCCCATTTTGTGCAAGAGGCGATTAATATGCTCGAAGTCTTTATTCGACTCTTTCACCCCAATAATATGTGGGTTGGTCTCTTTAAGCCGTGCAACAGTGTCAATCTCGATATTAACGGCGGTGCGACCCGGGATGTTATACAAAATAACCGGCAGGCTCAGCCGCTTACACACCGCATCAAAATGCGCAAACAATGCATGTTGGCTGGGGCGGCTGTAATAGGGCGCAATTAACATGACGCCATCTACGCCCAAATTTTGGGCAAATTGGCTTAATTCTTGCGTCTCGGCATGATTAGCGCTGCCGGTGCCGGGGATAAATGGCACGCGCCCCGCCACAGCGGCCTTGGCGACCCGAATCACCTCTTTGCGCTCATCCGTCGTCAATGAACTCGGCTCGCCGGTCGTGCCAGTAACCGATATGCCATGTGCGCCATTGCTGATCTGAAAATCAATCAAACGCTGTAACCCATCATAATCCACATCACCATTTTTGAATGGCGTAACGATAGGCACAATTGAACCTCGAAACATAAATATCCTTCCTCCATATGGGATGATAACACAAAAAATTATAATTTATAATTTTTTGTGTTATCAAACACTCGTAAGGTCTTCTTGCTATACCAATAAAAGAGGAAAGAGTAAATGCCGATTTCACAATATCTTCGCAAGCTACGCTTACGATGAGATTGTGAAATCGGCGAAAATTATATTTTTTTACAACCGCAAAAAATACCAATAGCACTATTAATGACATGACATCTATGCAGCTAAAACCCAGTATGATAGACAGCTATGGCATACCGTGATCGTGTGCTACACGCCAAGCTAACCCCGCCGCGCCCGAACAAACGCGCCTTACCGCGCCCCGCGTTGGTACAAAAATTAAAGGGCGTGCTCGATCATCGCCTAACCATTGTGCAAGCGCCCGTTGGGTTTGGCAAATCTACTGCCTTAATGGGATTGGTCGAAAGCATTACGGCAGCCCCCACCCACGCTCAGGTGGCATGGTATACCATCACCGAAGAAGACAGTGAGCCAGAGCGTTATCTTAGCTATCTCATTGCGGCCTTTCATCGCAGTTTGCCCAATTTGTCAGACCGGCCCTTGGCTGAGTTAGAGGCGCTTGAACACAGTAACGGCCCCAAGGCTTGGCACAATGTCATCGATGCGCTCATCAACGCCATCACCCAAAGCAGCAACGCGCCCATTGTGCTGATCGAAGAAGATTATCACCTGATCGCCCGTAATCGCCTCATTGCCCAATTACACGAGCGTTTGGTCAGCTATATGCCGCCCAATATGCATACCTTGGTGTCATTGCGTTACCCGCTCGATGATCCATCGCTGACCGCGTGGCGGGCGCGAGGCGAGGTGCTCGATTTTGGCCCCAGTGACCTCAGTTTTTCGTTAGATGAGATCAAAACGTTATTCGGCAATTTGCTGGGCAAGCCGCTCAGCGAGGCCGACGCGCAATTGCTGGCCGAAAAAACCGAGGGCTTTCCCATTGCGGTGCAAATGATCGGGCAAGCCGTATTGTCGGGCCATGCAAATAATGGCGATGGTGGCTACAGCCGCAGCATTGGCGAAATTTTGGCATCGTCTGAAACCCCGTCATCATCGCTAAAAGCCTTGTTTGATGTGCTCACCCGCGACTTACTCAATCAATTGCGCCCAACCCTGCGTGATTTTTTGCGCGATACTTGTGTGCTACGGGTCCTGTCGCCCGCCGCGTGCGATGCCCTAACCGGCAAATCCGGCACATCGGCAACCATTCTCAACCGCCTAAGCGAGCGGGCTTTGTTTACAGCCGAAATTGGTAAATCGAGCAACCGCGAAATGCGGCAGCGGCGCGGGGCAATCTTTGAGCAACCCCAACGGTTATATCGTTATCATGCGCTTTTTCAAGAATATTTATGTTCGCAGCTTGAGCCAGCCCAAGCCCTCAAAATGCACGCCCGTGCCGCCGAGTTTTATCGCGCGAATAACGATCTTGAAGCTGCGTTGTATCACGCAAAAACGGCGGGTAATGTTGAAAAAGCAGCTGAAGATATTGAACAATTGGGCGAGGCTGTGTTACATGCCGGGCGTTTAGACACCTTGGCCGCTTGGATTCACGAATTACCACCGACATTATTGCTTAAACATCCGCGTTTGCAGCTTTATCTCGGTGATATTTCGCGCATGAAAAACCGTTTTAGCGAGGCGCTGGCGTGGTATTCACATGCCGAGGCGGTGTGGCGCTCGCGCGGCGATCGGGCTGGTATTGGGCAAGCCTTACGCGCCAAAGCCATGATTCATTTAGACACAATGCAGCCCGCTTTGAGTCAAGCGTTGTTAGAGCAAGCCTTGGCGTTGGCTGAAGGCATTGCCGACCAGTTGATGCAGGCCCGCACGCTTGAACTGTTGGCCGAAAACAAGCTCAATTTGGGTCAACCCGACGAAGCCCAAAAATTGCTGGCGCAAGCCCAAACCCTCAAAACTGATAAATCGAGTGAAGACGCGCTCAGTGTGCGGGTCAAAATTCGCACCGGGCATTTGCAAGAGGCCAAAACAATTTTAGAGGCATGGGCCGAAGCCGAACAGCGTGATGCCATCACCGACCGCTCGCATCGATCATACCGCGAAACCCAATTGTTGTTGGCCTTCATGCATGTTTTGCTTGGCAATATTGACCAAGCGCTGTGCTGTGCCAATGAAGGCGTGGCGTTGGGTGAGCGATTGCGTTCACCTTTTATTTCGGCGATGGCCCAAGTGCGGCTGGGCGATAGTTGGCAAGTGAAATGGCTAGAATCATTATCGCCAATAGCATCTCTCAACGAGTCGAAATCAAACAATTTACAACAAGATGCCATTCGTGCTTATCGCAATGCCATTACCATTGGCAAACAATTGGAGGTCTATCGGGTGCAAGCAACGGCCATGCGTGGCCTTACCCGCGCCATCGGCATGGGCGGCGATTTAGACATGGCGCGGACGGTGGCAAAAGAAGGGGTTGAATTGGGCAACAAGGCTGGTGATGGTTGGATTTCGGCCCATGTCGAATTTTCGTTGGGTGCAAGTTTGGCCCATGTCGGCCATGCCGACGCGGTTGCCGTGCTGAATCACGCTTTGGTCGGTTTTCGCGATTTTAGCGATCAGTTTTGTATTGCAGCCACGCGGCTGTGGCTGGCTTTGGCTTATTTTGAAGCCGGGCAAGCCGAACATGCTATTGCCGCCATCGGCGAAACCTTGAGCCTGAGCCAAACGCACAGCTATGGATTTTTGTTTACCAAGGCATCATTATTAGGGTTGCCCGATGTGCGGCGCGTGTTACCATTGTTAATGAAAATGCAACAAAACGCCCAACATACCCGCTATGTAGGTGAATTGTTGACACAATTGGGTTTGCCCAAGCTTGAATTTCACCCCGGCTATCAGTTGCGAATTAGCACATTGGGCGGTTTTCGGGTGTGGCGCGGGGCGCATGAAATTCAATCGACCGAATGGCAGCGCGATAAAGCCCGACAATTGTTACAATTGTTCATTGTCCATCGTGGGCGGCGCATTCAGCGCGAAGAAATTACCGAGACCTTGTGGGAAGGCAGCAAACCTGATGCGGCTTGGCGTGATTTTCGGGTAGCGCTCAATGCCTTATTTAAGGCGCTAGAGCCACAACGCGAAAGCGAAGCACCCTCGGCCTATATTGGACGCGACAACACCACCTATTTTTTGCGCCCAGAAGCCGATATTTGGCTCGATTGTGCCCAATTTGAGCAGGCTTGTCAGGTGGGCGATTTTGCCGCCGCGCTCAAATTGTATCGCGGTGATTTTTTGCCCGATGCGGCATATGAAACATGGGCGATCCGTGAGCGTGAGCGCCTCGCTAATTTGCATTTGCGAGCGGCTGAAAAGTTGGCCCAATTTAAGCTCGACGAAAAACAACCCGATGAAACAATTGAGTTATGTGAGCGCATTTTGCAACATGATGCCTGTTGGGAGAATGCTTATCGTTTGGCAATGTTGGCCTATGCCCAACAAGGCAATCGCGCCCAAGCCATGCGTATGTATGACCGCTGTGTAAACACCCTGCGCAATGAACTTGACGTGCCACCCTCAAAAGAAATTGAAAATTTAAAATTGAAATTGCAAAATTGAAATTGGCGAAAATCTGCTTTTGCTTGTATTATTAACTCACCATTGCTATCTCGGTTTTGTGCGTTAGCTCCCTACCTTAGCATCCCTCATAAGTTTCTCCTGCTTGCTGGATGCGAATCTAAAGGTTCGCGTCTAAAGATTTCAGAATGACGCACAAGATATATGTGGTCAAAATTCATCTTGATCGTGAGGTTGGGACAACAGATGTAGAAAGACGAGTCAATGATCCGTCTTTTTATTTATAACCGACCAACTAACCAAATGCCAATTCAAACACAGCCTCGCTCGACAAGGCCCGCCCGGCCTGATATTGCGTGTCAAAACGCGCTAGACCAAGCGCCGTTTTTAGCCGTGCCACCGCATTTTGATACAGCACAAGATCATCGGCATATAGCATCATGCCGCCACGCTCCACCTCGGCCTGAAACGCGCCGTGCAACTGCGCAGCACGATCATATTTTTGGGTATTTATATACACCTGAATCATGCCCGACACGTCATACCAATAGTGGTCGTGTTCGCCAATCTCGCGGCAAAGCGTCGCCGAATGGCTAAAATGGCGCTGGGCCTCAGCCATATCACCCAAACCAATCAGCGCTAACCCAATATTCAGGTCGGCGATGGCAACCATACGTGCATCATGCTGAGCCTCGCCAACGGCACGAAATTTGGCATAATTTTCGAGCGCCGCCGCAAAATTGCCCTGCACGCGGTCGGCCTCGCCTAAATCGTTGGCGGCGGCAGCAATACCAATTGGGTCTTGTAATTGCTCAAACAAAACCAAAGCCTGTGTCGAATGAAACTTGCTCTCAGGCCCCTGCCCTTGCATCGTATAAGCCATACCCAGAATTCGATATGCTTTTGCAGCCAGTGCGTTGTCATTTTGGGCTTGGGCTATTGCTAAGGATTGTTTGAGATGAGCACAACCCGCCGACATCATCCGAATGCTTTTAACACCCCATTCGCCCGCAGCATAAAGACAAAAGCCATAATCAGCGGGTGATTTTTCGGCATAGCCATTGGCCCGCCAATGCACCAAAATATGCTCACACAAGGCAAATGCCTCATTAAACCGTGAACGCGCCACCCAAAATTGGTGATGCTGCCGCAGCAAATTCGCCAGCGCCACGTCATCTTGCAGCGTCATCGCCAATTCAAAGGCATAACGCAGGTTGTCAATCTCAGCTTCAAAACGATTAAGGTAGATCGCTTGCTCAGCGCCCCGCAATTTTGGCACGACCTGGGCCAGAAAATACGCCGCCCAGCCCAAATAGCCTTGGCGCGATTGCGCCAAACCACCCTGTTCGACCACGCGATGCTGTCCGTATTCGCGCACTGTCTCAAGAATGTGATAGCGGCTATCATCAACGACCACCAGCGATTTTTCGACCAAACGCAGCAGATTAGCAACAGCCTGTGCACCTAAATACTCGATGGTATCGAGAGCAAAGCCGCCCCGAAAAAACGTAAGCTGGCAAAACAATACTTGCTCGTTCTCATCAAGCAAATCATAGCTCCAATCAATCAACGCCCGCAAGGTCTGTTGACGCGGCATGGCAGTACGACTGCCCCCAGTTAGCAAGTTGAATTTGTCGTCTAGCCGCGCTGCAATTTGTTCGGCGCTCATGCTGCGCATCCGATTGGCAGCCAACTCAATCGCCAACGGAATGCCATCAAGCCGCCGACAAATTTGAATAATGGCAACGGCGCTCCGTTCATTAATGGCAAAACCGGGTTTGGCAGCCTGCGCCCGCGCCACAAACAGGGCGATGCTCTCGCTGCCCATCAAAGCGCTGAGTGCGGTCTTTGCGCCATCAATATAGGGCGATGTCATCCCTGCTGCCCGTGTCGGGCTGGGCAGTGACATAACAGGGATACGCCACATCACCTCACCCGGCACATTGAGCGCCTCGCGGCTAGTGGCAAGCACCTGCACCCCCTCACATTGGGTAAGCAATTGCTCGACAACGCTAGCGCAAGCGTCGAGTAAATGCTCGCAATTGTCGAGCACAAGCAACAACCGTTTATCGTGCAAATATTTCAGCATCCCCTCAATCAAGGTATGCTCTGGCGATTCTTTCACGCCAATAGATCTGGCGATAGCGGGCAACAACAAATTGCCATCATTCAGCGGCGCAAGCTCGACCCACCAAGCGCCATGCGAATATTGCACAACCAATTCACGCGCCACTTGAATTGAAAGACGGGTTTTGCCACTACCGCCCGGCCCCACAATTGTGACCAAGGGATGGCTCGGCAAGACGGCATCGGCTTCGATTTGGGTGAGTAAATGCCGCACTTCAGTTAGGGCCGCTGCACGCCCAACAAAACTGGTGAGGGGGCGTGGCAAATTACCTAACCCAGAACTGATGATCGGCACGGGCTTGGGTGCAGGCGCTGAGGGCGCTATTGAGGGGCTTTGGGACAAAACAGCAACAGGGGCTTGGCTTTCGCGCTTAATCTTTTCGACCAACGCCAAGGTCTCTGCCGAAGGCACTACATTTAGCTCTTCATGCAATGCCTGTTTACATTGCTCAAATTGCTGCAAAGCGCTGCTGCGGTCGCCGCTGTCGGCGAAGGTGGCAATGAGGTGTTGATACGCCGCCTCGTTAGCACGGTCGTAAGCCAAAACCCGCCGCGCCAGTGCTTGCGCAGGGCCGTGTGCGCCTTGTTTGCGCTGTTGCTTTGCCAATATCAACAGCGCCGACACGCACAAATCTTGCAATTCGTCACGCAGCCGCAACACCCAATCGTCGTAAAAGCCGGGCAGAAATAGCCCTTTGTGCAAATCGGTGGCGCGTTGCAAGTCCACCGAGCTGGGGCTGGGCAAATCCATTAAACGCTGAAATTCAAGGACATCGGTCTCGACCCGAAGTTCAGGATTGAGTTGCAGGCTATCACGCCCACCGACAAATAACTCGGCATATAGCCCATCAAACGCCTTGCGCAGCCCCGATAAAGCCACCCGCAATGAACGCCGAGCATCATCGTCACTCGAATCGCCCCAAAATAATGCCGCCAACTGCTCACGCGGGTGCGGGTTGGGGTGCAATATCAGGTAGACAAGCAAACTTTCGGTCTTGCGGGCCAACAACGTCACCGAAGTTTGGCTGCCAGTGCTGTGCTTGATGACAAATTTGCATTCCCCAAAGCCCGTCATACATAAGCTATCTGTCGTTACAGCGCAATTCGGTTCCGGCATCTGAGGCTATTTTACCAACAGTTGCATTTGCTGGTGTCTAAATGGAACTATTAGGACACGCCTGACAAAATTTGGGACAACTATGTAAGACAAAATAACAGTTTACTTGTAAGTCTATTCAAATATCATAACTGGGAAGTTTGTCCGAGAGAGGGAATCCATAACGATATGCAATGTTTCTATAAGCTGTGCCGTTTTGGCAGAGATTGCAAAATCGGCACAGCTTATAACTACTCTGACACAACCAAATTGTTCATTGTGGCTGGCAAATATTGCTGCGACAACAATGTGTTTTCATGCCACGTATACGAGCCGTCCCAATTGCTGTTGCCTAGCGTGCCTGAAAAGGTAAGAACGCGCACCACACGCCAATGTCCAGCCCGCACATTCACCAGATCGAGTGTGAAAGAACGCCCACCCGTAACCGAGCTGACTGTCGGCGTAAACACAAAGCCGGGCAAGGGGCTGTTCGTTAACGCAATGCCTTGGAAACTGGATAACAAAAATGGCGTATGCGCCGGCACTAATACAATATTGATATCGCCGCCAATCGGGCTGCTATTGCTTGAGCCTGTAATAACACCGTTAATACTCATCCCACCATATGGTCAGGACTGAGTTTCCAAGCAGCCAGTCGGGTTACAACCCGATGTTTGCGTACCCGGCGGGTTGGCCCGCACTTCAAACGGCTCAGTCCAATTGACATATCCACCCCAATTTGGGTGGCCCGGTTCGTTATCGGTCGAAACAATTGTCACAACCTGATACATTCCGGCTTCGACATCGTTATATTGATGGCTAGCGCGGGTCACTTCGCCGTCGGTGGTGGTGGTTGGGGCCACCAAACGCCCCGGGATGGAGGCACTGCGCAAGGTTGAATAGGTGATATTGGTCGAAGCGGACACAAGCAAGAAATGCACTTTGCCCTTAATTTCGACACCATCGGCATCATTCACCTTGCCAAGCGCAAAATCAACCCGCGCCGCATTAACAGTCGAGTCAACGGTGGTGCACCAGCTACGACACCACCGTAACGCCCCAAATTCGGTGCGATCCATCATTGGAGACACCTCAATGGCATTGTTGCCCCGAATCGCCTCTGGCGCATCGGCAGCACCCAAAGCCTGTTGTTGAAACGATGCCGCAATTGCGACCACGGTGCTCGCCGCAATTGCGAGCGAATAAAAAATGGTTTTAGCTTTCTTCATAAAATTTTCTTGTTACTACTCAGGTTTATTCCAGCAATTCTAAATCTAAGCAAATCCTATTTGACCCCTGATTTTTCAAACAAACAAAAAACATATTTTATTTACCTTTGATTAATTTATAGTGGTCAAAAAGCAAAAACATAGAATTTATTGATTCAGATTTGGAATTGCTGGGTGCTACGGCTATTGCTTTAGCATTGCCTAATTTGCCGGGGGTGTTGCTATTAC
>CAZLOF010000059.1:0-12814 GCA_964560745.1 uncultured Thermoflexus sp. | reverse complement strand
TGACTTTAGTGAAATCTCGGCTTTCCTGCATCCTGTGCCACCTCTATCATACAAGGGAAATCGGCGCAGTTTCTCTATTTTAACCTTACTTGGTATATTTACGTGCGTGGGTCTAACTGCCGCGCCGATAAATCACGGGCAAGGGCCGTTTTTTGGGCGGCACGTTGAACCCGCCACATGGTCTCTCGTTCAGCATCGTCACCATGATCATAACCAAGCAAGTGCAACATGCCGTGAATGGTAAGCAGCGCCAATTCATCATCGAGGCTATGATTGGCCTCGGTGGCTTGTTCAGCGCAACGCGCCATCGAAATAATGATATCGCCCAAATACACCCCATCGGGGTCTTGCCCTTCGAATGATAAGACATCGGTGGGTTTGTCTTGCCCACGAAAATCGCGGTTTAGGGTTTGTAATTGGGCATCATCGCTTAACACAATGCTAACTTCGTGCTGAATCCCGTCATTAAGCAAATCGGGTTTGCCCTCGGCAACGGCGGCATTGGCGGCATTGCGCACAAATGCGGTTAGCCCACGCCGTCGATACGCGGCCTTGGTTTGTAGGTGAATTTGAATTTGGGACATGGTAAAAATTTAAATCTTAATCAAGCACTTGCGCGAGGTCAGCGATAAGGTCGTCGGCATCTTCAAGACCGATAGAGGTGCGAAAAATGCCCTCGCCGGCCCATTGCCGATAGCCCGCCAAGGCCGTGCCCTGATGTTGAAACGAGCCTTGTTGAATACCAGCAGTAGGCACATACACCACCAAACTGCGCGAATGCCCAAGTGACACGGCGTAATGAAAGACTTTGAAACGCTGTGCCATACGATGCGCAAGCGCTGGCCCATCATTAACGGCAAAAGTCAACATGCCCGACATATTGCTCATTTGGCGTTGCGCCAATTCGCGTTGGGGGAATGAAGCCAGCCCGGGATAAATCACCCGTGTAACCTTGGGATGCTGCTCTAAGAAAGTGGCGACGGCGAATGCGTTACGCTCGTGTTGCGCCATGCGAATGGGCAAAGTTTCGATACCGCGTGAGATCAGCCACGCATTAAATGGGCTGATGACTGCACCCGAATGAATGAGGCTGTCTTCACGCAGGGTCACAATATCGGCGTGGCGGCCAGCAATGATGCCGCCCATCGCATCGCCATGCCCACACAAATATTTGGTGAGCGAGTGCATGACAAAATCGGCCCCAAAACGAAGTGGGCGCGTGCCAACTGGGGTAGCGAAGGTCGAATCGACCGCTAACATTGCACCGCCAGCATGGGCGATTTCGGCAATGGCGGCGATATCGGCCAGGCGCAAAGTTGGGTTCGTGGGGGTTTCAATCCACACCAACTTGGTGCGCAGGGTCATGCCCGCTGCAACAGCGTTTAGATCAGAAGTATCGACCAAAGTAACGTCAATACCCAACGCTGGCAATTTTTTGCGCACAAATTCGGCAACCCCAACATAGCAAGTATCGGCAATCAGTAAATGGTCACCAGCGCTTAATTTATGCAACATTAGGCCAGTGGCGGCAGCCATGCCGCTGCCAAATGACACCGCCGCTTCGGCCCCCTCAAGCGCCGCTACACGGGTTTCGAGTTGGTGTGCATTGGGGCTGTCCCAACGCTGATAGATCCAAGTGGCTTCGTTTGTGGCATCGCCGCTGTCTTTGCCTTGCCCAAAGCCAAGGTCGGGCGGCAACAAATAAGTGACCGAAGGCTGAATGCCCGGCGATGACGTCGCAAAATTTTGGTCTTTGACCTTGCCAGCGTGAATGGCTTGGGTGGCAAATTGGTGATGTGTGTGTGGGTCTTTCATTCAGAGGTCTATCATATCCTCATTTAGAAATTTAAAAATCGGGTTTCTTGAAGAAACCCGATTTCTATATCAGAAATTGGGGTCGCGCAAACACAGCGCCCCAAAGTAATTAGACGCAACTGAAACGTCACATAAGCTCCATTCTGCCGAATAAACATGAGGCGAGCGCACTGCCAAAAGCGCGGCGGGTTGTGCCGGATGCAGCCGCACATCAAAATCTTGCAAAGGGAAACTCAACCCAAGGCCGATGGCTTTGATAAAGGCTTCTTTGCTGGCCCAAGCGCGATAAAACCCTTGTTTTTTGAGCGTTTGCGGCAAGCTGCGCCATTCGGCTTGCTCGGCGGGCGAAAACACGGTTTGGGTCAGCGCCTCAAATTCAATATCATCGCGCATGGCTTCAATATCGATGCCGATGGGGTGAAGGCGCGTAAAAGCATAGAGCGCTTGCCCACCACTATGAGCGAGGTTAAATTGCAGGGCTGGTGCGCCATTTTTACCAGCAATGGCGGGCTTGCCATAGGGTGAATAGGTGAAGACGATAGCGGCAGGTGACACATTGACATAACGCCCCAGCAATTGGCGTAACCTGCCGCGCCCACAAATAAAGTGATATTGATCGATGGTGCGGCGATAGCGGGCGGCGCGGGCCTGTTCATCTGTCGACAAGATGGCGCGACAAATTTGCAAAGCAGTGGCATCGACATCAAGCGGCACACGCCAAATATGCACATCATCGTCGGTTAAAGCGAGTTCACTTGGCGCACTGTCAAAATCAAAACATGAGATATTAGGCATAATGGCAGGCAATTGCTTGCGGTCTATTATGCTCACGGTCATTATTGTTTCTTGGAATGTGCGCGATCTTTTGCGCGGCTGTCTCACCTCATTATTTGCCGATCTGGCCAGCGCTGCGCCCATTTCGGCGCGGGTGATTGTGGTTGATAGCGCTTCAACCGATGGCACCCCCGATATGCTGCGGGTCGAATTTCCACAGGTCAGGCTAATTGCCCGCGCCGACAATATCGGGTTTGTTAAGGGCAATAATCTCGCATTGCGAGAAATAGAAAATAGAAAATGGAAAATGGAAAATGGGGAAGTTGCGAAGGGTTCATCTTTGGCTTTAAATGATGAATTTGTTTGGCTGCTTAACCCCGATACGGTGGTGAAGCGCGGGGCGACGCGGGCGCTGATCGACTTTATGCAAGCGCACCCTAAATGCGGCATGTGTGGGCCGACCTTGCGCAACCCCGATGGCAGCTTGCAGCATGGGGCATTTGCATTTCCGGGTTTGGCGCAATTATTCATCGACACTGTGCCGCGTTTGGGTCGATGGCGCAACAGCCGTTGGGATGGGCGCTACCCACCCGCATGGTTTGAACGCCCAACGCCATTTCAAATTGGCTTTCCACTCGGTGCGGCGATGTTGGTGCGGGCCAAAACCCTCGCCGAAGTGGGCTTACTCGACGAGGATTTTGAGATGTATTCTGAAGAAGTGGATTGGGCCAAGCGTATGGCCGACGCTGGCTGGGAGCGTTGGTGTGTGCCTGCGGCGCAAGTGGTGCATTATGGCGGGGCTAGCACATCACAAGCCAGCGCCCGAACAAAACGCATTTTATGGCAAAGCCGCCGCCGCTATTTTGGTAAACATTATGCGCCACTTAAGCGCTGGGTTGCGCTGCGCTGGGTTGAATGGCTGGGTTATTGATAAGTTTCAGTTATCATAGTTGCATGTCAACCCAATCACTTTCAGATAATTACAAGGGCGTGTTCGATGGGCGGCTTGGCTTTGGCAAAAAAGCCGCTGTGCTGGTCATCGACTTTATTAAGGCTTATACCACGCCCGGCGCACCGTTATATGCGCTTGGGGTGGTCGATGCCGTCAATGCAACTATCGATGTTTTAGCCGCTGCCCGCGCAAAGGGCGTGCCCATCATTTACACCAAGGTGCTGTATCACAAACATGGGTTAGATGGGGGGATTTTTGTGCAAAAAGTGCCAGTGTTGCGCGGCATGGTCGAAGGCGAACCCTTAGCCGAAATTGTGCCAGAATTGCCACCCGCGCCAGACGATATCATCATTGTGAAACAATATGCCAGCGCCTTTTTTGGCACATCGTTGGCTGCCATGTTGACGGCGTTGGGGGTCGATACGCTTATCGTGACCGGTTGCTCGACCAGCGGCTGTGTGCGCGCCTCGGCGGTCGATGGGATGCAATATGGTTTTCGGGTCATTGTGCCGCGTGAGTGTGTCGGCGACCGTCACGCCGCCCCGCACGAGGCCAATTTGTTTGACATTAATAGCAAATATGGCGATGTGGTGAGCAAAGCCGATGTGATGACATATTTTAGGGATTAGGGATTGGAGATTAAGGGTTTGATGATTGTGTGTGCTTCAAAATGTTATAATGTTATAACATTTAGTTTGGTCATTAATTCAATCCTTAATCCTTAATCCCTAATTTTCTTATGAAACCCTTACAAGGACTACGTATGCTTGACCTCACCCACATGTTGAGTGGGCCATACTGCGGCATGATGCTGGCGGATATGGGGGTCGAGACGATCAAAATAGAGCCGCCTGTGACTGGTGAAGGCACCCGGCGGCTGCTTGAAAAAGACCCACGTAATAGCATTAATGGCATGGGGGCTTATTTTCTTACCCTTAGCCGCAATAAAAAAAGTGTCACACTTAATTTAAAGACCGATGCGGGCTTAGCGTTATTTTATGAATTGGTCAAGCACGCTGATATTGTGCTCGATAACTTTAGCGCTGGTGTGAATAAACGGCTAAAAATAGATCAAGCCACGCTCGAACAAATTAACCCGCGCATTATTACCTGCACGATTACGGGTTTTGGTGAAACCGGCCCAGCCAAAGATTGGACAGCCTTTGATATGGTGTCGCAGGCAATGGGCGGCGGTATGAGCATTACGGGTGTCGAAGGCATGGCCCCACAACGCAGCGGCATTCCCATTGGCGATTTGGGTGGCGGCTTAAATGGCGTGATTGGCATTTTGGCGGCGGTGATTGCCCGCCAAAGCACTGGGCGCGGGCAACATGTCGATATCAGCATGTTGGATGCGCAAATTAGCTTGCACAATTACGTTGGCACGATGTATTTTTTAAGCGGCGATAAACCCGCTCGCAATGGCAATGAACATTTTGTGCATGTACCATACAATACTTTCCCCACCAGCGATGGCTATATCATTATTGCTTGCATTACCGACGAATTTTGGCGTGGCTGTTGCGCGGCCTTAGAGTTGCCCGACTTAGCTACCGAAGAAAATAGTATAGTAAAGGGGCGGCAAAAAAACCGAGCCTATATTAATGAAACGATTGGCAAGCGCAGTAAAACCAACACCAAAGCCCATTGGCTCGAAAAACTGCGGGCCAATCGAGTGCCTTGTGCGCCAGTAAATGATTTGGGTGAGGCGCTCAATGACCCACAAACCCGCGCCCGAAATATGGTTGTCGATGTGCCTACGCCATTTGGGCGCAGTGTGCCGCAGCCCGGCAACCCCATTAAACTAAGCGACACCCACGAAGACAGCTTTACCCCGCCGCCATTGCTAGGTCAACATACCCACGAGGTGCTAAGCCAATGGCTTGGAAAAACGGATGCCGAGTTGGCGGATTTGCAGCAACGCGGAATTATTTAAAATAAAATTTGCCGAATGAAGTATCCCATCTCAAGCTGCGCTTGAGATGGGATACTTCATTCGGCGAAATCTGATTTCTTTAGCCTATGACCAATGGGCGGCAGGTTTTTCGGAAACCGGATCAGCTTTTACCGCAAAGGTAAGCAACATACCGATCAAAAAGACCCCAGCGCCCAATAAAAATGGCGCACTCGGCGCAATATTGTCATAGGCTACCCCCGCCGCCAAGGGGCTAATAGCCGACATCAGGCTTTGAATGGCGGTATTGACACCCGCCAATTTCCCCTGCTCACGGGGCAGCACTTTGCTGGCGGTCAATGCCCCCAAGGTGCCCCAGAAAAAACCGCCAATGCCATTGCGCAAAATAGCGGTTGGGTAAAGCATCCAAAACTCGGTGGCGATTGCAATAAAGCCATAGCCCAACCCAAGACAAAGCAAACTGACAATCGCCATGTTTTTTTCGCCATAGCGTTTTACCGTAGGATCAACAATTTTGGCTTGCACAATCGCCGTGATAATGCCACCGACGACAAATAACATGCCAATTTGGGCGGGCGTGGCATTTAACCGTTGAGCCGAATAAACACCAACCACACTACTCGTACCACTAAAAGCAAAATTAAATACGCACACAATGAGCAAAAGCAAACCTAAATTAGGCTTTTTGAGCATATCACCAATCGACATTAACGGGTTAAAATCTTTAAGGCTTAACGGCGTTTTATCACGCTTTTCTTTTGGCAATGATTCAGGCAAAGCAAAATACATCACCCCAACACTAATCAACGACAAAATACCCGCCAAAAATGCGGGGGCGTCAATACTAATTTGGCTAACAAGCCCGCCCAAGGCTGGCCCTAAAATAAACCCCAACCCAAATGCTACCCCAATTAAACCAAAATTTTTGGCACGGTCAGCAGCAGGCGACACATCGGCAATGTAAGCCGAAGCTGTCGATAAATTGCCGCCGGTAATACCATCAATAATACGCGACAAAAACAAAATCCATAACGCCCCGCCAACACCAAAAATAAAATAACCAATAGCCGAGCCAAATACCGAAATAAGCAGCACTGGGCGGCGGCCCACGCGGTCGCTAATATTGCCCATGGCCGGTGCGGCAAAAAATTGGGCAGCAGCATAAATGCCTGAAAGCAATGTCACCGTAACGGCGCTGTCGCTATAACGTTGCACAATAAATGGCGCAACTGGAAAAAGAATACTAAGGCCAATAATATCCATCAGCATGACAAAAAAGACGATGCTGAGGGTGCGTTTTACTTGAACTGGTGACTGAAAATGATTCATAGAAGGCTATACTACCGCAGATATTGTCAAGATTCTGCTCCGAATAGATCAAACATCGTAGCATCATGGCAATATCTTCTCAATAAAGCGAGGCAAATAAAATAAATTTTCGTCGAAATCACTATATGGCCTTTGATGACATGGGCAAAGCCAACGCCATCAAAGGCCATATAGTGATTTCGACATTACCCATAATTATTAAGAAGATACGGCTAGAAAGGCGCAAATTGCTTTAAGCCAATGCCAATTTGCGCTGACGCAGGTTGGTGATGAGGGTGTTACGGCGATTGCGGCGCGTAACCGCCATTTGCACAATATGACTAATGGCTTGCCCATAGCTATAACCCAGCATTTTGCATCCGCCAATAAAGCCGCCATCCCAACAAATATCTGGGTTTGGGTTTACATCAACCACCCAAGGGTTTTCGTCAGCATCAATCCTAAAATCCACCCGCGCATAGTCGCGGCATTCAAAGACGCGATAGGTGTCGAGCGCAATTTTTTCAATGCGCTCATACAAAGTTGGGCTAGTGCGCACATCATAAATGATGGGCATTTTGTTCCAGTCTTCACTGCTGGGCACCCACTTGCTGTCCCACGTCACCATCTGGTGAAAGGGGTTGGGGATGGCCGAAAAATCAATCTCACGCAAAGGCAAAATACGCGGACGGCCATTGCCCCAAATACCCACATTAATCTCGCGCCCCGTGATAAAAGCCTCGACCAAAGCCGCTTCTTTAAAGGTGCGGTTAATAAAATCGACCCGCTCGCGCAAGGCCACAAGATCATGCACAACCGCCGCACGGGTCACACCTGCCGAACAATGTTGGCTGACAGGTTTGACGATGGCGGGGAAATAACCCCATTGCTGTATATCGTTGGCCGAACGAAAAGCTTGCCCCAGCGGTGTAGGAATTTGCCAACGGTTGAGCACTCGTTTCACTTGCCCTTTTTGCACCGAAAGCCTGAGCGCAGCGGGAGGGTTACCGGTGTAGGTGTAACCGAGGGCTTGTAAATCTTCGCATAAACGGGCATCACCGCCCACCTCGCCTTCCACGCCTTCACACCAGTTAAAAATAATCCATTCATTGGGGTCATAGCCTTGCAAACTTTGACCAACCGATTGCCAAAATTCAACCACTTCCACCCGATGCCCCTCTGTGCAAAGCCCATTAACCATTTCTTGAAGGTATTTTTGCCCAAGAGCAATGTCTTCTGGAAGCCAAGTTGTGTAGGTGTTGTAAAGGATTACAACGGGTGCTTTTACGGTCATTTTGTGTGCATAAGTATGCCTGAATATGTGTGAATATTTTGCGATAAATGACCGTTTATTTCATTAAATTTCATGGCCTAATTTGATGAAAATGTCTATGGTTTTACTCAGAATCGAATATCACCATAGCCATAGATATCGCTTGGTAATATGCCTTTTTTAGCGCAGATTCAGATTTGATAAAAGGTTTTGCCGATTTCACTATCTCTCTCAAAGACGTAGATTTTGGAAGAGGTAGTGAAATCGGCCTTCATCTTTTAGGAATTTACGCCAACTTAGATACTTGCTATTGCCGAACCAAAAAGCGCACACGCCAGCGCCCCTCTTCAATCACCATCACCACCTCAAATGTATGTAACATGTCGAGTGTTTGCATTTGCATGCCGTTACGTTGGCGCAATTGCTGTTGCACCCGCACATCAATATCACGGAACCCGACCAAAGTGCCATCGTATGAGGCATAAGTTAATTGCAGCGTGTGCATCTCATCGCTTTGGCGCACTTGCCAACCGGCCTCGGTGGTGCTGGTAATGGCATATTGCACCTGTGCCAAGGCCGATGCGCTGAAATAATCGTCTAGCCCCAAGGTTGTGCCGCGCTCATGTGCCAGCGCCCATTGCCGCCACGCAGACGCATAGGCTTGGGCAATATTCTCGCGGGTATTGATGGGGGGCAACAAGGTGGGAGGCAATTGGTCAGGCAGCCAACGTACGCGCTCACTTGGGCGCGGGGTGCGTGTAATGCTGGGTGTTGGGGTGGCGGCGGCTTGGGGCGATTGCGCTCGCTGCCGCATCACCATTACCCCAACTACGCCCCCAGCCCCTAGCAACAAAAGCGCTAGCACAATCGCCAAACGCCAACGGTAAACCACAATTTTGCGCCACATCATTAACGGGTTAACATAAATTGAGATTCAACTTCACGCCCGCCTAATTTTGCGCGAAATTGATATTGACCCGGGCTAAGGGTGCTGCTGCGGATATTCAAAACCGCTCGGCCCTGCTCGGCGGGCACGATATATTCATTTTGGGTGCCATTGGGCTGGGTGACCCACAAACGCACGGGGGTGCCATCGGGCACAAATTGCCCTAAATAGCTGAGCAATGGCGCAATGGTTACTTGCAACTGATAATCATTGGCGGTAAATTGGGTGGCAATGGTGAATGGTGCCATTGCTAACGCTGGAGCAAACGTTAAATTCAACAGCTCGCTCTGGGCTTCGCCAATAAATGCTTGTACACTTAGGCTACCAGCCGAGGCTGGGGTTTGCAAGCTAAATTTAGCCCGCCCTTCGCGCACCTGAAACGGGATCATACGTCGTGTGCCATCGGCATCAATGACCACCGCTTGACCACTGGTGCCATCGAGCAATACATTGTCATACATATCGAGCAAGGGGTTGCTTAATATTTCAATTAGGCTATAACCGTCGGCCAATAACACTTGCGATGATGTCGATAGCCGAAAATCTTTGGCTTTGCGCGGCACAACCCGCACTAAACGCTCTGGGCCATAGGCCACCAAGCCACTGGGGTTGATAGCCTGAACGCCTAAGCGTAAGATACCGGCATTGTTTTGGCTTGGCAAGCGCAACCACGCTAATTGGTTTTGAATCGTAATGGTGGTTGCTTCGGTTGGGGTAATCACATTTGGATAATGTGCCAGCACTTGCAAGGGAGTGTCATTTGCCATTGGGTTGCCTAGCGCATCAGTCGCCAATACGGTGAGCAAACTGTAATCTGCCCCACCCACCACCATGCTGCGCGGCACAACCACAGGCAATAGGGTTTGCACATCGGGCAAAGGCGTAATGTGAATGGGCAACTCCCAAACTTTATCACCCACCCGTATTTGGGCTTGAATATGCCCGGCATAGCGGGTGTCGGCAGGGCTAAACGAAAAACTGGCCTGTTGCTGAATGATGTTGGCTTGCTTAATCATCACGCCAGCACTGCCAAAGCCAATGAATGTCACAGGGTAATCTTCGGGCATATCTACAAAACCAATGGTGATATCAGCCGCTTGCCCCGCGCCGATGACTTGGCGCGGTAAAGCAGGAGGCGCAGGTTCAGCCGTTGGCCCGCGCAAGCCAACCAAGCTAAAAATACCGATCAGCAACCAAATGTAAAAGCTCATGTCTGAAAATATTACTTATTGCCCAGACCCACTAAACATGTGCACCGTCACCCGTGCATAGGCATAGCCAGTTTCGGCGGGCAATGGCAAAATATCTGCTGGCAGCCATACGCCATCTAATTCATCTGTGCCATTGATGGTTGGCAATGGCCCTTGTGGTTGGGTTGGGAAGCTTGAAATCATGCTGGCGGTTGTCAACGGCAGCGCAATATCTAAGGTGCGTTGTGAGCGAATTGCCTCATTTACAAACAAATCATCGACCCACGCCACCTTGCCCCCTTGGTCATAATAAGTGACCATGACATGAGGGATGGTAGCCTCACGCACCCCATTATTGATCAGTTGGGCATACACCATCCATTGCCCCGATGCATCGCGCATTACTCGCAACTGCTGCGTACCGATGTCGCGATCAAGATCACGCGAGGTGACGAGGGCTTTGGCAAACACATTGTAGCTGCTCAGCGGGCGCGTAATCGGCACATTTGACACACCATCAAAATCGACCCGAAATGGTGTGACCTCATAGGGTAACAATTTATGAAACATGGCGGGGCCAGCATTGTAGATGCTAATTTGCTCGCCTGCTGCGTCGAATAGCCGCGCCGTCAAGGTAACATCGGCTGGGTCTACGTCGTCGTTGCTCAATTCACCCACCAAGCTAAACCCAATACCCGCCCGCGCCACCAACCGCGATGACATAATACGCACTTGGGGGCGGTCTAAGCCGCTGTCGAGTTGGGCCTTGCGTTGGGGTTGCACGGCATAGCTAATATCGGTTTTTCGCAAAAATGAATCGGGCGGCAGGCGAATATCTTCGCCGGGGAACAACACTTGCCAGCGTGGCAACCACGCCGATAAATCACGGGTAAGGCGAATGGATTGGGTATCGGTGTAGTAAGACAGAGCCGTGATATATCGATCTTGCACTTTGGCATCTAAGACATCTTCGCTGAGTTGAAAAGTTGCAATTTTTAAGTCGCTCAGTTTGGCATAAGAGGCCACCAACCCACCCTTGGCCGACAAATTGAGCAAATATTGATCATATTCGGGGCGATTGTC
This sequence comes from uncultured Thermoflexus sp., assembly GCA_964560745.1. Classification (GTDB taxonomy): domain Bacteria; phylum Chloroflexota; class Anaerolineae; order J036; family Brachytrichaceae; genus AQU-03. The sequence goes on along the minus strand of CAZLOF010000059.1, from coordinate 1,558 downwards.
GGGCGCAAGCCGTGAATAAGCCTTTTTAAAGCGCCGAAAATCGAGGTCTTGATAATAATCGGTAATCACCGATTCGGGGTCACTGCGATAATTTAGCCATTGCCACCCGCCCCAGCCGCCAAATGCCGCCAACATAAGGGCAATGAGCAACACATTTAAAAATTGTCGCCAACGCGGCAATGGGGTGCGTGCCCGCGCCGGAATGGGCGGCGGAATATACATCGGCACTTGTTTGTCATCTGACATTTGATGCCGCCCCAGCACCATGGCGATCATGGCGCTGATAAAGGCCGAAAACGGCAAAATGCCAAACATAATACGCTGATACATCGGAATATCTTTGCGCGGCACTTCTTCGGGCAAAGGGGCAATATCTTCGCGTTCCCACACCGCAATGCCATTTTCAAGGCGTTGCAGCCGATGCCAGCCCGAAAAAAACAGCAATGGGTCATAAAATGGGTCATTTGAAAAGATAAATTTGAGGTTATATTTGTCGGGTACGGTGACAAATTGCTGCAACGAGCCAATACCCGGCACCCCGCTATATTTTGCGCCCTCGAGCCGTTCAACGGGGGTGGTAGTCAGTTCGGGCAAACGCCGCGCCGAATGATAATTGCCATCGACTTGGGCCGCCGTGCTTTGGGCCGATAACCACGCCATTTGGTCACCAAATCCCAAAGTTAAATAACGCCAGCGGTCGTGTTGGTCTTTTTCGAGAAAATTGACAATGGGTTGAGGATCAATCGGCGCGGGTTGCATGGGTTTGTATTGTGACAAACTGGCACAAAATACCGTTGTGCCCAAAATACCCAGCGTCAACCCCACTTGCACCCCCAACCAAGGCCGCACCCCCAACCAAAGTTGCAATTTGCGGGCGACACCGCCCTGTTGCAGGCTGAGCGCAAATTCACCCGCCAACGGATACATCAACATGACAGCCCAAAATGTAAAACGGTCGAGCGTCAAAATATCGAAGGCCCCGCCCAATATCATACGCGGGATAGGCGTGGTGCCACCTGTGCCCAGCAAAATCATGGCCGAAATAGACAACATCAAAGGCAAGGTGCGCCAGCGATAGCCCGTCACAAAAATGTAGGGCAACGCAAATAACAACATGCCATAGGGAATGAGCCAAAATACCAAACCGGCGTTCAAATTGACCAAAAAATTATCACGGCTGGCATGTGGAATTGAAATTTGGTTGATTGGGTCACTGCGGCTCCATAACCAATAAGGCAAAACCACCGTAATCAGCAATACCCCGGCCCCAACCCCAAAGATACCTGCCCGTAACACTGAAAATCGCGCTCGGCGAATGATCAAACCCAAAATAGGTTTTAGTTTTCGGCGGCGTAATTGTTTAAATGATTTTGGCAAGGCCGTATCGATATTTTGTAGCAAAGCCGAAGCCAGCACCGGCGCAATAATAAACACCAAGCCAAACAATGTCGTAACGTGATGCGCCCCCGTTGTTGCCGCCACCAAGGCCCATGCAAACAGTAACGAGCGTTTACCGCCTTGTTTGACCCAGCGATGCGCAAACGGCAACGCATTTAGC